>CAZZET010000022.1:0-47581 GCA_964653275.1 uncultured Methylococcales bacterium | reverse complement strand
CAACCCAACTATCCCTGGTCTCAGAATATTGTGTCCATTGGATTGCTGAACGTCAAAGTTTACAAGGTAGAATGCTTGAGAGGAATCCGGGCTAGAAACACTAATCATTTCTATCACGGATAAGCTCGACTATATTTGTGCTCTTCACAATCACTACAACCAAAACAGCGAGGGCCATAGCAAACCATTGAAAGGCGTAAGACATACTACTTTCAGGCCTTAAATGAATAGTTGGCCAATATCTTTCTAAAACACCCTGACTACCCTTTTCCAGTCGCACTTCATAGGGAAAAAGCGGATTTCCAAAGAACTCCTTGAACCCTTCCACATTAAAGCGGTGCAATCGTATAGGCCAAGTCTTTCCTATAACTTTTTCGGGCATGAAAAATGATTGCTCAGGGGGAATATAAATCTCGGCTACAATATGCTGTTCTCCTAAGACAGGCCTGACTGTTGGAAGCTGCATTCTATCGGGATGCCCCAATACCCACCCTCTGTTCACAAAAACAATTTGATCGGTAGATTTCAACCGGAACGGAGTAATAACTTCGTAACCTAACCGTCCCTTAAAAAACTTATTAACGATAAATATTGAAGTATCGTTGAGATAATTTCCATTCAGGGACACTCTTAAATACTTTAACGCATTTTTATTATCCATCGACAAGCTATCGATGGGCTTAGGCACAGCCATTCGTTGACTATTGATAAGTCTTTGCATTTGGCGTTTTTCATCTACCCGGCCGAGCTGCCAAAACCCTAGCTTTATCAACAAAGATAAAGCTAAACCCACACAGAGTGCGATTTTCCAATCAAATAGGATTTTTAGTCTATTTTCTAATTTATGCGCCAATAGCACTCAAGTCCAATATTCATTTCAAATTCGCCATCCTACACGAACGACCCATTCAACTAACATAAGAAGTCCAATCTCGTGAACGATCACCATACACAAGAAAAAATGGATTTAAATAGGAATCTTTAGTGTTGTACAAAAGCGGTTTACCATCTAGCAAGGTGATTTCACCCCCTGCTTGTTCAACAATACAATGTGCAGCCGCGGTATCCCATTCGGAAGTCAGCCCCATACGGGGATAAAGATCAGCCGCTCCCTCAGCTACCAAACAAAATTTCAAAGAACTTCCCATAGAAATAATTTCATGGTCACCCAGTTTCTCAAGGAATTCGGCCAAAGCTCCAGTTTTATGAGACCGGCTACCAACCACGGTTGGCCGTTCTGAAGCTCGGCTCTTAGCTCGAATTTTCACTGTGCTATTGTCCTTTGTTTTCTTAAATGCGCCCAACCCTTTCGCGGCATAATAACACTGGCCATAAACTGGAACATAAACCACACCGAGGACCGGTTCGTGGTTATGGATCAAAGCCACATTTACGGTAAATTCTCCATTTTTTTTAATAAACTCCTTGGTCCCGTCCAAAGGGTCAATTAACCAATAGGTTTCCCAAGAATTACGTATTTCAAAAGATAATTCGGTTCCCGATTCTTCCGAAATAATGGGGAAGCCAAGTTCGAAACCTTTGATTGCATCTACCAAGCAACGGTGAGATGCTAAATCAGCCTCGGTCAACGGCGAACTATCCTCCTTAATCTGGACGACAATTTCATCTCTGTAGATATCTAGTATTTTTTCACCCGCCTGCTGCGACGAGGTTACAACGGATGCAACTAAGGATTCAAGATCAACATTTTTCACGTTTAAAATACTCCAAAGTTAAAAATAGTGCAGCCAGACTTCTCGCTTCGCTACATTCGCCCGAACTAATCAGGTTGTCGATATTATTCAATTGCCATGGTATTACCTCCAACTCCTCCGGCTCGTCACCGGAAAGTTTTTCTTCATATAAATCCTGAGCTAAGATAATATTGGTTGCGTGCTCTAAGTATCCGGGAGCAATTGTTAAGGATGTCAAGTATTCCATTTTGCGGGAGCCATAACCAATTTCCTCTTTGAGCTCACGATTTGCAGCTTCGAGAATATCCTCACTCCCATCGATTTTCCCTTTAGGAAACCCTAACTCATAACGATGTACACCAGCAGCATATTCCCGCACCAATAGTACAGTATCCCTATCGAGGATAGGTACAACCAGCACTGCACCACCAGAAGACCCACGGACAAGACGCTCGTACTGTCTGCGCTCCCCATTGCTGAATTCCAAGTCCATCGATTCGATTCGAAACAAGCGCGTACAGGCAAGGGTTTTGCGTTTTAAAATCGTTGGCTTCGTAGGCATTTAGTGACTAAATTCCGAGTCTGCTTGATAGAACTATAGTAGATCATCATTGACCGAAACAAATTAAAAATGATGTACCCAAAACTTGGATAATCGGCATTTTGACCAGACAACACCGTATTCTACATATTGGTCTCGTAGAATTATGTTAACTGTAGGGAAAAAGGAAATCTGTAGGACCGAAAGAAACTTACCCCGACGTCTATTCTATCTTCGATATTTGTATTTCAGGATCGTTTCCGTCGCTTATAATTTTGATTCTTTTTCCCAGGATTTTGGTTTCCCTTATATCTAGCCTTTCTTGGACGATTTCCAACCGCAGATTTAACGTTTGGCAGTAAGTCATCCGTTATTTTTGCTATCGTCAATTTTTCGCCAATATAGTCCTCGATGTCTGGAAGAGAATAAACATATTCCTCGCAAGCTAAACTGATTGCTTCCCCGCGCTCACCCAGGCGGGCAGTTCGACCAATTCGATGCACATAATCTTCTACGTTCGTCGGCAAATCATAGTTAAAGACATGAGACACCATTGGAATATGGAGTCCACGGGCAGCAATATCGGTAGCAATAAGGATGGGAATTTCAGCCTGCCGAAACTGCTCTAGTAGGCGTTGACGCTTCTGTTGTGGAACGTCACCCGACAAAAGACCCGCAGAGAAATCATTAGCTTTTAAAAAGCTGTATACGGTTTCCGCACATCTTTTCGTATTGACAAAAATTATGCCGCGAGAAGGATTTTTTTTCCCCAATAAACCAATCAAAAGTCGAATTTTTTGGTCGTTCGATGGGCAGTAAATACTCTGGTCAACTGCTTTAGCGGTAATTTGCTCCGGTTCTACCCGCACTATTTCCGGGCTATCCATATGCTCGTATGCTAATTCTGTAACTCGATAGGACAAAGTCGCCGAAAATAGCAAGTTCAACCGCTGCTCGGGTTTGGGCATTTTGCGGAGCAGATAACGAATATCCCCGATAAACCCCAGATCGAACATTCGATCAGCTTCATCGATCACCGCGACTTGGATATACCTTAAGGTAAAAGACTTTTGTTTGTAGTAATCAATCAATCGCCCGGGCGTTGCGATAATGATATCCACCCCATCAGTAATTGATTCGAGTTGTTGCCTATACCCTGTACCTCCGTATACCAAGCCAATACGAAATTCGGAATATTTTCCTAGTTTTAGCGCTTCATCATAGATCTGTATGGCGAGTTCCCGGGTAGGCGCAAGGATTAGTGCGCGTGGAATTTGAGATTTATTACCCTCCGCTGAATTTAAAAGGTATTGAAAAGTCGCAACTAAAAACGCAGCTGTTTTTCCCGTTCCAGTTTGGGCTTGTCCTGCAACGTTTTTCCCTGTTAAACTTATCGGCAGAGTTTTTTCTTGAATCGGGGTGCAGTAATGGTAATCTGCTTCGCGCAGTCCCTTTAAAATTTGGCTTGAAATAGCAAAACTTTGAAACTTTATTTGTGTAAGGGGGCTCCCGGTCATAGACTGAACATCGGTCCATGCGAGATAAAACTTGCAAATTTCGTAGAATTAGGCTGAAATAACAAATTCATCTGAGTTTCCTTAAAGTACTGTCGGGCAATTCTAACACAGTTACTTCCCAGAACCCGACAATTTCCCAACAACAAAACTTTCGGTGGCAAATGTGAGTGAAGCAATTCTTCATGTAACTGATGATACTTTTGAAGAGCGTGTATTAAAATCGGGTTCGCCCGTACTCGTGGATTACTGGGCGGAATGGTGCGGTCCATGTAAAATGATTGCGCCAGTTTTGGCGCAGATTGCAACAGATTATGAAGGCAAGGTAGTCATTGCCAAAGTAAATATCGATGAAAATCCAACAGCACCTCAACGATACGGCGTCCGAGGCATCCCAACTTTGATGCTGTTTAAAGACGGTGAGGTTGAAGCGACTAAGGTTGGAGCGGTCACACAAGCCCAGCTCGCCGAATTCCTTGATAGTAATCTATAATGCCTATCCTCATCGGTTCCTAACTGGACGGGCAATAAAACCTGTGCTAGTTTTTTTTATTATAATAAGCAATTCCTTCTTAGGTAATCTAACTCTAATCTTCTAAATAGGGATTTCCCAAAAAGTAATCCATTTCCCTCCTTATTCAGGTCTTCCCTGAATACCCTACCCCTTATTTCACAAAATATGAATTTAACAGATATCAAACGAAAACCAGTTCCGAGGCTTATCGAACTTGCTCAATCCCTGAAAATTGAGGGTGTTTCCAGAACACGCAAACAAGATTTAATTTTCTCCATCCTCAAAAAGCACGCTAAGAGTGGGGAGGATATATACGGCGATGGGGTATTGGAAATTCTTTCCGATGGATTTGGATTTTTGAGATCATCCGACAGTTCGTATTTAGCAGGACCAGATGACATCTATGTTTCTCCAAGCCAGATTCGTAGATTCAACCTACGAACCGGCGATACCGTTTCGGGTAAAATTCGTCCGCCAAAGGACAGTGAACGATATTTTGCCATGCTCAAAGTTCAGGAAATTAACTATGAACCTCCTGAAAATGCTAAAGGCAAAGTTCTTTTCTCTAATCTGACGCCTCTGTTTGCAAACCAACGATTTGTTCTTGAACTCGGAAATGGTACGACAGAAGATCTTACTACGCGGATTATTGATTTGGCAGCACCCATCGGGAAGGGCCAACGCGGTTTGATTGTTTCACCCCCTAAAGCTGGTAAAACCATGATTTTACAAAGTCTGGCCCAGTCTATTGCCGAAAAGGCCCCAGAATGTCATCTCATTGTTTTATTGATCGATGAGCGCCCTGAGGAAGTCACTGAAATGGAACGTTGTGTGCGTGGCTCGGTGGTTTCCAGTACATTCGACGAGCCGGCCACCCGCCATGTTCAAGTAGCCGAGATGGTAATTGAGAAAGCTAAACGCTTAGTTGAGCATAAAGCTGATGTGGTAATTTTGCTCGACTCCATCACACGTCTAGCCCGAGCCTATAACACAGTAGCCCCCTCTTCTGGCAAAGTACTGTCGGGGGGCGTCGATTCCAACGCATTGGAACGGCCAAAGCGTTTTTTCGGCGCAGCGCGAAATATCGAAGAAGGAGGCAGTTTAACGATTATTGCTACAGCTTTGGTCGATACGGGTTCCCGCATGGATGAAGTCATTTACGAAGAGTTCAAAGGAACAGGTAACATGGAATTGCATCTGGAACGAAAAATAGCGGAAAAACGAATTTACCCAGCAATCAATATTAGTCGTTCTGGAACACGTCGTGAAGAATATCTTGTGAATCCCGATGAACTTCAAAAAAGCTGGATCTTGCGTAAAATTCTACAACCCATGGATGAGATAGCCGCTATTGAATTTCTCATAGGAAAGCTTAAGGATACCAAAACAAATTCCGAATTTTTCGAGTCGATGAAGCGTTAACCCACATTTCCCACTAGTTTTCACTCCTAGGACCGGGATTGTAGTTAACACTAACAACGCCCATATCTGAGAGTTCGCATTCATCGAACTTAGCTACGTAACACGTCAATATGTTTCTTATCTACTCTCTGTCTACAAATCCCGGATAACACGATTAAAAAACGGATTACTTCGCCATATCATCAGAGGATACAGTTTGCACCGGCTGTGTACCGTCTTCAGACAGTTGGGCGACCGATTTGGGTAGTTGTTTTTTGACTTTTACGCCAAGTTCCACAAAGCGATTAGCCTGCCGGATCAAATTTCCTTGCCCTCGGGATAGTTTGTTCATGACGCTGTCATGGGTTTTCTGTACAACACCTATTTGAGTACCAAGCTTTTCCAGGTCCTCAACAAAGACCCGAATTTTATCGTACATAGCACCCGCTCTCTCGGCAATCAATTCGGCGTTTTCATTTTGCCGCTCATAGCGCCAAATATTCTCGATGGTCCTAAGCGTAGCCAGCAGTGTAGTTGGTGTCACTACCACGATATTATGCCCGAAAGCTGCAGAAAATAGTTTATCATCGTGCTGAAATGCAGCTAAAAAAGCACCTTCAATTGGCATAAACAAGAGGACAAAATCTAACGAACGGAGCCCTTTAAGCGCAGCATAGTTTTTATTACTAAGATCTTTGATGTGATTGCGAATAGCTCGCACGTGTTCATTAAGCGCCTGTATTCGTGATCTTTCGTCCAACGCCACACAGAAAGCTTCGTATGCCACCAAGGAAACCTTGGAATCGATCACCACATCCTTGCCCTCAGGAAGATGAATGATCACATCGGGTTTAAGTAACCGGTTATCACCATCTCGAAATCCAGTTTGAGTATGATACTCGACACCCTTACGTAAACCTGATTGTTCTAATATTCGCTCGAGCACCAATTCCCCCCAATTACCTTGCACTTTCTTATCTCCCCGCAAAGCTTGGGTTAGATTTATTGCATCCTCGCTAATTCTTTCCGTGCGGAGTCGAAGATTTTTAATTTCTTCCCGAAGTGAGGTACGGTCTTTGCTGTCATTCAGGTAAACATCATCAACTTTTTTCCGAAACTCTTTAATTTGTTCCCGTAGAGGATTGACAAGATTGTCAAGGTCCCGATTATTTTGATCACTAAATTTTTTACTTTTCTCTTCCAATATCCTGCTGGCGAGACTTTCAAAATGATGGCTAAACTGCAACTCAGCATTTTGAAGCAACTTTATTTTTTCATCGATAGTTTTTCGTTCCTCCTCTATGCGTGTTTTAAGTTCCGTATTGACTAACTTTAACTGGCCAACCATTTGTTGTTGTATTTCCACATCTTGGGAAAGGCTTGCCCTATCCTTTCGGCTTTGTTCAAGCAATGATTCTGAAACCGCGAGTTGAGTTTGAATCTGATTATTGATGTTCTGCAAACCCAATACCTGACCTTCCTTTTCGCTGAGTTTTTGCCGAACGCTTAAAATGATATTTTTACACTCACCAGGATGATGACCACGAAAACGCCAGAACAACAAACCACATCCCATTAAAAATCCTATCAATCCAGTGTAAAAAGGATTCAGGCCCATCATTCCATCAATAACATCGGCAATTAAATTCATTCCCAATCCTTTTCTACCAATCGCTTCACACGTAACCAGCCATCAGGAATTCTAGGTGCATAAACATAATAAAGTCCGTTATATTCTTTCATCTGGAATTCTTGGCGTGGATTCCCCGCAATATTTTGCTGAATAACCCTGATACAATCGTCAAAAACGTCAGTGACAATTGCCACATGGCCATACAAGGTATCCGAAAATACGATAATGTCATTGATAGCCGGTTTAGCGTTTCCTCCGCATCTATATTGAATTAGATTTCGACGAAGATTCACGGCCCCGTGCTCAACTCGAGAATCGAAAAAGTTTTTGGCATGGCCCCATACATCAGGCATTTTATGATTCAATACCAAAAAGTAAAACCGCTTTACGAATTCAACGCACTGCCATTTTTGGCCATAATAGTATTCATCACTGCTAAAATGGCGACCATGACTACGATCTTTTTCGAATCCGTTTTCAAAAACCGGCACACCACAATAATGATCGATGACACTGCCGATTGTCCCAGATCCTTGCGAAGTCGTGACAGATTTTTCGGCAAGTTGCATCTTTGGATGCTTGTCCATACGTTATAATTAATCAAAAACCCTATTCAACATTTTCATTGTCTTGAAAAATATCCTGATTTTTACTGATTTGGATGGGACATTGCTCGATCATTACACTTATTCCCATACTGTCGCCAATGACGCTTTAAATCGCATTGCCGGTTCAAATATCCCGCTTGTTTTTTGCTCTAGCAAAACCCAACCCGAAATCCTTAATTTGCGAAAAGAGATTGGCAACAGTCACCCCTTCGTGTTGGAGAATGGTGGAGCCGTAATTGTCCCGCAGGGCTATTTTAACGAAAACGGTGAAATTGACCATGTCCAATCATTCGGTGCAAACTACGAAGAGATTGTACGCATTCTTGCTAATTTAAAGAAATATGAAGGATTTTTATTTAGAGGGTTTTGGGATTTCTCAGTCAACGAGATAGCTGAAATCACAGGATTATCCTTAAAAAAATCGGCGCACGCAAAACAGCGGTTATCGAGTGAACCCCTATTATGGGACGGGAGTACTGCGGATCTTACCCGGTTTCAACATGCACTAGAACAACATAAATTGAAAGTAGTTGGAGGCGGAAGGTTTTATCACGTAATGGGAATGACTGATAAAGCCCATGCGGTTCAGTGGTTAATCGATCGCTATCAAGAAAATTTTCCCACTAAAGAATTTCTTACAATTGCATTGGGAGACAGCCCCAACGATGAAGCTATGCTACGATTGGCGGATATTGCAGTTGTAATTAAACCGGCTAAAGGTGACACTATGATACTTGATGATTGTGTTTCGGCGATTTATCCAGAAAAAATGGGACCAGAAGGATGGAGCGAAGCCATACAGCAAATTTTGGATCAAAACAATTAAAGCTCCTCTATGGGTGATTTATTTCAAAACGGCGCGATCACAACTTTACATAAATTAGCATCCAGGCCGCTTGACGAACTAGAAAACGAGTTAGTCACCTTTTCCCGAGACCGACCAATGGCCTTGGTTTTACCCTCTTTGTTTTCTGAACTATCAGGTCCAGCACTCACCAAAATCCTCGACGAATTGTATGATGTTCCCTACCTTGAAGAAATCGTCATTGGTTTAGACCGGGCCAACAAAGAACAATTTGAGCACGCGCTTAAGTTTTTCGGGCGATTACCCCAACCACATAAAATTTTATGGAATGATGGCCCTCGCCTAAGGGCGTTGGACAAAATACTCGCCGATATTGGGCTTGCTCCCGAACAACTAGGGAAAGGCCGCAACGTTTGGTATTGTTATGGCTATATTATTGCCTCAGGAAAATCAGAAGCCGTAGCGATACACGATTGCGATATATTGACCTACAACCGAGCCATGTTAGCCAGGCTTTTCTACCCAGTTGCCAATCCATCGTTCAACTTCGAATTTTGCAAAGGTTATTATTACCGGGTAACTGAAAACAAGATGAGTGGCCGTGTTTCCCGTTTACTCGTAACCCCGTTAATCCGGGCACTCATAAACATCGTTGGACCGCTAGATTATTTGGTGTATTTAGACAGTTTCCGGTACCCTTTGGCTGGAGAGTTCGCGATAAGAAAGGAGGCCATGGAAGAAATCCGTATTCCCAGCGATTGGGGTCTTGAAATTGGAGTTTTGTCAGAAGTATTCCGTAACCATTCCCGAAATCATCTGTGCCAGGTCGAAATCGCCGACGTCTACGACCATAAACACCAATCGCTTTCTGTCGATAGTCAGAAAACTGGTTTGTCGAAAATGAGTATCGATATCACCAAATCAATTTTTCGGAAATTGGCTACCAATGGCGTAGTATTCAGCAAAGAAACCTTTCGTACTATAAAGGCGACTTATTACCGTACCGCGTTGGATTTCATCGAACAATACTATTGTGATGCCTGCATCAACGGACTGCATCTAGACCGCCATCTCGAAGAAAAAACTGTGGAATTGTTTGCCCAGAATATCGTTCAGGCTGGAGACTATTATCTAGATTACCCTATGGAAACACCTTTTATTCCGTCTTGGAACCGGATTACTAGCGCTGTTCCAGACTTTTTAGAACAATTACATGAGGCTGTAGAAAAAGACAATTATGATCTATAAGCCCAACGTCATCATAACGGCCATCTCTTCTCCTGATGTAATCTGAGCCAAACGAATTGCCACCATGCGCCACGCCATTACCGGAAAACTTTTGCACAAGAATCAACGTAAGCACTCCCTCGTTCGGACACAAAATGCTTATTTTATTTACAGCTTTCTATCAATTCCAAACAACCAATAGTGTCCATTCGTGTCTAGTTGATTCAATCGCAACCGGCCCGAGTGCCAAACCCAACTCAGAGTTCGATGATCCTTTTGCCCCTCCATTTTCTCCAACCCGCTAAGCCCGCTGATCCCAATCCATTTGGCTCGTTGCTTTATTTTTTTTACCGCAGGATTATAATCCCAAGCAAAATAACGCAATGGCGAAGATAGTGCTTCGAGGGATTCAACTGACCTGACATAACCATCACTTTCTATCCATTTCTGGAATGGTTGTGACCGAAAAAATTCCGTATTACCAGTATCAAACCAATTCATCGCAAGTCGAACATCTAGTTCCGGATAAGCGAATCTTAGGTAACAATAGTCGGACAACCACGGCACTAGCACAGTGCTACCTTGCAACTTCTCGCTGTTGCGGGTTAGAAACTGAGCCAAATTGTTTTTGTCAATTTCGTATGGCATCACCGGCATCAGGGTAAAGCGATTGATCAGCACTAAGGTTATGAGTAACACCATCCCAACCTGATTGCGCCAGCGTTCCGGAAATAACTCACAGGCAGCACACCATCCGCGGTGTATCAGTATTGCTGCCGGCACAAGCGCCATATAAAGAAAACGCGGCTCAACGTACGAGGTCGAAATCATAAATGGCACCGTAACCACGAACAGCCAAAAAAGCGCGAATCGAATGATATTGTCTCTAACAAAGAAACAACCAAGCAATAACAGCGGTAGAAAGGTTTGAAGTGAAACCAGCACGGCGTAAAAACGCACCAACCAAGTTTGATCACGTTGTGCGAGATTAGCAACCACTCCGCTTAGGCGCGTAATAGGATCATCAATAAGCAATCCCCAGAAAAAGAACAACAAGATAACAGACAACACAAGAATCATCGTTGATCGGAGAAACACCTGAGGCCGTGGATAACGTTCAGACAAAAATAGAAATAAACCTGCAGCCATTCCAACAAACAGCGCAATGGACGGATATCGAACAAGACATGCAAATATCAGCGTCACACAAGCAAATCCAAGATTTATCCAGCAAACAGACTTTTTACCTGCAGAAAAACTACGGAGCAAGGACAGACAAGCGAGACTAGCTAGAAACAAGCTTGGCATTTCGGACAAGACTTTGAATCCGAGATAACTGGATATAGGAATAAACGCCAAAATCACAGTAGTCCCGAAAACCTGTTGTGTCGGGATTATCTCTTGATAAAGGAGATAACAAACGTAAATAAATCCAAGCACAATTAATGCAAATATCCATTGAATCAGGTAAACAACTTGCGGGCCCGACCCAAGCATATCTACTAAAAAATCGAGAAAATAGACAAAGCCAGTTTTTGACAGAAAAAAACCTATCGGGAACAAGCCAGTAAGCTGCCCGTCTAATTCGAATAGTGTTTGTGGTTCGTGCTGAAGGACGGAATACAAATAGAAAGTTTCATCCCAATAGATAAAGGGTGTCGCACTAAGCCACAAGAAAACTGCAATGAGCATAAGAATTCGCAGCGGCGTACAAGCTAGTAGTATCAAAGATTTCCTCCAATCGTATTGTTCAGCATCCTGTACCAGTGCCTCTATAGAATAAAGCACGACGCACTCCTTCTGACCCTACAAAGGAGATGAATATGCGGTGCAGACCATTGTAGGCAATCGTCTTAGCTAAAACCAGGAGAGATACAACTACAACTGTTTGACAACAAACTTCTGTATTTTCTGTTCAAAAGTCTATTCGATAACCCAACAAGAAGAAGAAATCCCGCGTTCGGTCAGTACCACCATTTTGTTGCGTACTATTCCATTCCCCACCGATATCCGCCTCAAATTGAAACCCTCGCCAAATTCTATAGACTGTTCGAATTGAAGGACGCAGTGTGAATTGGTCATCGCCATTATCACTTTCTCTAAAATCCATGATAAACCGAGGGTTTATACGTAAATTCCGAGTAAATGGATACCGTGTATTTAGTGAAAATGTATAACGGTTCAAAGTACTCTGATCGGCAAAACGGAATCCAAGAATAGCTAGATCACCATTTTCTATCAAACTGTTCCCCGACAATTGCACCGAATAAAAATATTCCGTATTGGTCCCGCTGGTTGCAGCGATAATATCATCATCGGTAATGTTGTTGTCTCCATCATCAATAATCGATTGGGGCGTACCAGATAATTTCGATACAGTAAAATCACCGCTGATCTGGAATCTTTCATATATCGGTTTTGAAAATCCAATCGTCGCAGATTTGCTAGTTGCCGTCCGATCTTCTGCGAGATTTCGAGCGGTGGATAAGGACACTTGGTCCAGCAACTGTTCTAATGAATCGAAGACCTGCCCTTGAAGCGCATTTGATGTCGTTAAAATTGGGATTTTACGGTAATCAAGATTGAAATTTACATTGGTGTTGTCAGAAAAACGGAATTGTCCGCTTAAAAGAAATATATTAAGCTCGTCAAAAAGAATATCGTAATCTACCAGAGCAAATCCCGAAACCCCAGGTTGAAAATAACGAATCTCACCACCGAGTGCCCGTCGATCAGTTTCTCCGTTGGCAGTTTGCTGGATGATAAAGGTTTCAAAATCCCATGCATCCAAGTAGGTTCCGAAATCGGCACTCAAACCATAAAAATAAGTATCGGTTTCAACGCGTACCTCACTGGCTGAATTAACTGGAAAACCCGTGACACCGCTTAAAACAATATCATCGCTTACGGGAACACTAACCAGCAGACCGTCAAAACGGCCAATCACGCCACCTACATCATTCCGAGTCTGCCGACCAAAATGAAATGATGACTGAGTATTTTTGTGGGTTCCCTCCACAAATAGATTACTAATTCGCTTGTCATCGCCAGGACCATTGGACAAAAGATCCAATGCATATCCACCTGAAAATCGCGAACGCACATCAAAATCGGACGTTTCACCTCGAACCGTAACATCAAGATCAGACGTAATGAAAGACTCAACGACTTTTAGGCCATCGGTTTCATTCGCAAATGCACGGCCATCATAAAATTGGGAGAACCCTCCAAAAACATCCCAGTTAGAAGCCTGTTGGACCGGAGTTTTGGCCTCGCGCAGTTTTTGCTTTGGTATTTTTCTGGCTGTTGATAATCCAGCAAGGCGTTGCTTTACACGTCCTACACCTTCGCCATTTGGATATTTATCTAAATAATTCTTGTATGCGTTCTCGGCACTGGCAATTTGTCCATCCCGTTCCCGCGCGAGCCCAAGATATTCCATGGCCTCCTCACCAAATCGATTATCCGAAAAAGATAAAACCGTTTCATAAAGCAGAATAGCCTGCGCATAGTTTTTTTCGGTCATGGCCTGTTTTGCATTATCCATAACTCGCGCCAAATTGGCATCAACGCCCTGAAGCGGTTTCGGTTCCGGTTCCGGAACAACAGACGAAGCAACTTGAGCAAAAGCATTGTCTGGAACTCGTTGTAATACCTCAAGGGACAACTCTGTTGTTTTTGACACACCAACCGATTCGATCTTAACGCTTTTGTTAAACTCTAAGAGAATATTACCGGTAGATCCCGTCACTTTCTCAAATCTGATAGTCCGAAGAGATACTCCATACTCAGGTCTCCAGGGTAGGTTTTCCCGTTCGGGTAGATTCAATAATTTTTGAGTCCCAAGTTCATCTAAGCGCACCCGAATCTTAAAATTAGTGCTTGGGCCTGCCGGAGTATGGGAGAGATAGGTGAGTTTTTGGTTAAGTGCTAATTGAATAAGCAAGTCATCTGATATTGCTGACGAAACAACTTCGATACTATCCAATACCCTAGATTGGGCATAGATTGACTCTAAACCTAAAATAAAGCACAGGAAAAAGCCTCTCAACAGCGTGGTCAGGCGCGACATTATACCGAATACGTTATTGAATTAACGGAGAGAATCACGCGCCAAGCGCATGCTAAGCGCGCATGCATCGAATTTCAAGTGGGCATCACTATTGCGAAATCAAGGATTGCTTGAGGGCAAAATCAATGCAAACATCCTGATTGAATGGCTGTTCCGGATCTGAGGCGCTGATGAAAACATCTAGACTACGATGATCGATATTTGGCTTAACAAAGTATCCAACAATCCTACTAAACGTTAAGGTCAAAAAAGGCCCACCTTCGGTGAAATCAGGCTCGTACAAAATTTCGTTTAAAGGCACTGCTTGCGTTTTTTCAAACACAAAAGACTCGCGTTTAAATAGCGCATCGACGTCCGATCGCCCTACTCGTAAAGGTCTTATTTCGATTCTAAGCTGATCGCCTTGTTTGAATGGAAAGTGACGGATATATTGAACCGGCAATGTTAACGCAATAACAATTTTTGAACACTTTTCGCCCTCAAAAATTCTAACATCGTCCAGCAATCGGCCTTCCACTCTCGATGTAGCGGCAAAAGAAAGCCCACAAAATACTTGTGTCAGAAACAGTAGTAAATTTGCTGTCAATAAAATCTTCATTTAAAACAAATTAAAAGTATTGGTATTATGGCAGTCATCACATTGAGTTAACGAACCATGGGGAAAGGTTGTATTATCAACACCCTGAGCGATAATACCATTGTGGCAACTAAAACAGGTTCCAATTACCGAACCATGGTCGACACGTAAAACAGGTATCCAACTGCTTGTTCGATGACAATCCTCGCAACGGCTATTGGACAATATATGTCGACTATCTTTTGGTGTCCCACTCGATCCGTTATGACATCTATTGCAGTTGTCAAAGACACCGTTATGATCAAACCGTGCACTGGTCCAGGACCTTCCGGTATGGCAAGCATCACAATCCTCGTTGGTCGGGAGATGCCTTACTGGCTTTGAACTACCTCGAATAAATCCTGCACTACTGTGACAAAAAGTACATCTTCGCGGGGTCCCTTCGAAAACAGCATTCACGTGACATTGTGAACATTCAACCCTTTTGTGCGCTATGGAAAGCTCAAACCCCGTTTGTAGGTGGTCGAAATCTAGATTAGGCGCTGCTACAACCAATGCAGGAAAACAGATGAATCCCGCAAATTGGGCAAAGACAAAAATCTTTCGTTGAATTAACCGATTCAAATATTGAAATATTGTAACTGACCTTCTCATTGGTTGATTTTTGTAGGTGTTCAACGTCTTAGCGTCTAGTAAGCATAGTTAAAATAACAGCATATACTATGCGTCTAGTAATAATTGAAGCCCAATTCGCAGTTTTAAATGGATTATTTATTACTAGCAGCGTATCCGAAAATAGAAAGCTGCTGAATAGTCTGATCCATTAAATAATTGGTATTTTGCTGTGAGAATCAATAGACATTGGAAAACCAAGATGCATCGGCATAGATGGATTATATTAGGCACTGGCTACGCTGGTGTTGACTCTATACTCTAGCTTAAAATATTAGCTATCAATCGGCTAAGATACTAATACATATGTACCGCTATAACATGAAATATTCCAGTGACTATAAGCATGTAGAAAAGTGGAAGGTGTAACACATGCCATAGGGAAAACAATTTTTCATAAAAAGACAGTTGGACGATTTTTTTAATTGTCCCATAATAAGCAGCCAAGTATCTTTTCATTTGAGTTTTCCGTTTCCTCCGTTCTTTAGCACTCCAACCCACCTGGCGTCCGAGATCCGCGCATGCCCTGTCTAAAAGAGCAGCCGAACTAATATAAGATTTCCGTGTAATAAGCCCGACAACAAGAAATTTCCAAAAGCTGTGTATAAGATTGCTACTTGGACGCATTATTTTCTTCTCGTAGCCAAAAATACGCCCGCGTATCTTCGGTGCAAAGTTAAATACCGTGTCCATCCCAGACTTCATAAACGATTCATCCTTTCTCAACTGCGCCCATGTCACTCTATTTCCATACAATCCATAGTGAATTTTTCCATAAAGAAACCGTCCCGTTAATCCACTGGCAGCTACGATTAGCATTGAAAAAAGAGCGATATTACTGTTAGTAGAGCCCAAATTAAATCCGCAGTGATATAAGATCAGGACTGGCCCCAAAACCCCTAACTTCATATGGGCCTTAAACCAATATTTGACAGGACCGGCTTTTTTCATCCATCGAGCACGTTTCCGAAGCGAATAAAGTAACAAGGTCAATATCAAACTACCACCGGCAATACCCAATGCGTAACCTAAACCGGATTCAGGATTGATGTAGTCTTCTAGGTTAGATGACCACCCGAACACCAGGATTGCCGTCACAACAAGGGAAAACAATGGCGTTGTGAGTTTTGAAATCTGGGGGGCATAGAGTTTTTGGAGCTCCGCTCTTCGCTTTGCGCCCGGATTCTTACTGCCCTCAATCTTTAGTTTTCGTTCTTTCAATGTCTCGTTCATCGTATCAATATCCATTCACAGAGGCTCGAAGGCTGACTGAAAATAGACCAATTTTCCCGCCAATGATTAGTCGATCAAAAAACTGAATGTCGCCCTGAAATAATACAAAGTAAAATTTCAGGGTCAATTCCTGACCACACCCTCTTAACCCCTCACTTATTTTCTACCTGAAACCCAGCCCATATGGGGTAATCTGGGTTTTCAATCATCGTATCGACTAAACCACCAAACGAACTATAATTTTTCGATCACACGAAAAATTTTAGACCTAATTTGGCAAACTACGCACATCTTTCTAAAAGAGATCGGTATCCAAATAGAGACTAAGTTTGGTACTGCATGACTAAAATTGTGCGAATGCTCTCAAATTTATTGAGCCGTACAATACATACTGTTACGAATTTTTTAATCGATACAAAAACAAATTCACATGAGAAATCGGCCATCTCTACTTATTATCATTGCCATCAGTCTAAATAGCATAACTCCGCCAGTATTTGCAGATCTCCATCAGGCGAAGGCAGCGGTTCGCATCAAAGACTTCGCTCTGGCCCTACAACTATTAAAACCTTTGGCGGAAACTGGAGATCCAGCAGCCCAATTCCATCTAGGTGCTTTATATCGCTGTGGGTGTGGATTAAAACGAGACGACAAATTAGCACTCGAGTGGTTTGAAAAAGCTGCTGAGAAAAACTTTCCAAGAGCTCAGTTTAGCCTGGGAAATATGTACGAAAATGGATGGGGAACAAAACTCAATAAAGAAAAGGCTATGTTGTGGTTTCAAAAGGCAGCTTTTTCAGGCCATAGAATGGCACAAGCAAAGCTTGGAAACACCAGCGTTGTACCTTTAAAACCGAAGCATATCTTGGCAAAAAATTACGCTAACAAGAAACCGGTAGATCCATACGCCATATTTCGATGGGCAGCAAGGCGGAATTTAACCGATGATGTAGTGGAAGCGCTAGAACATGGTGTCGACATTAATTTAGCGGATGAAAATGGTAGAACCGCACTTATGGATGCCAGTGAAAACGGGCATCATAAGATGGTACGCCTTCTCATAAAAATGGGAGCTAAGGTTGGATTGACCGACCAATTCCATGATAACGCTTTGCTTTTAGCCACGCGCTTTCAACATAAAAAAGTTGTAGAAATCCTGAGTGTTACTGGCTCAATTCTCAATAGCCGAGATCTAAATGGTAACACCTCACTTTTGGTAGCCTCAGAGAAAGGACATGAATCAATCGTACGAATTCTGCTAAAACACGGGGCCAATGTACATTTAAAGAACAAACGAGGAAACACTGCTTTGGCAATTTCTCAGAAAAAATCCAAGCTCAAGGGAAAACACAAAAAAATCGCTAAATTGTTGCTCGCTAATGGAGCAAAACCCATTAAAGTCAAAGTCTCGAAACCAGAAGTTCCATTAAAAATTTTGGAGCAATTATCACCCGATAAAGGCGATTCTAAAAACGCATTTAAGGGTTGGTCGCCCCTTATGATTGCAGCTTGGAGGGGACAAACCCAAGCCGTATCGACTCTTTTAGCAAACCAATACGAATCATTGGATTTAATTGATGAAGAGGGTTATTCCGTGCTGTCCCGCGCCGTCTACCAAGGTCACCACGATGTGGTAAAGATTCTTTTGAATGCAGGTGCCAAAACTGACGTAGATGCCAAAAATGTAATATCACCGTTAATCATGGCGGTCACTAATCAGCATCAAGCTATTGTTGATGAACTCGTGGACGCTGGAGCAAAACTGAATCCATCCAATGCTTTGGGACAAACGCCATTAATGCTGGCAATTTTGAAAGAACAACGCAAAATTATTAAAAAGTTGCTGAGAACTGGTGCATTGGTTGATGTTCAAGATAATAGTGGTAATACAGCGCTTATATATGCTACTAAACTAGGGGCCGACGACATAATGGAAAATCTCCTGGATCTTGGCGCCGATGTATCCATCACCAATGCTGAGGGCAGAAGCGCACTTTGGTATGGCGCCGATACAGCAAAATTGAAAATCGTGCGAATGCTTCTTAATCAGGAAGCCGTTCCAAACACAGTTGATATTCTGGGCCATGCGCCCATAACCCGGGCTATACTAAGCAAGCAACCAGCAATAGTGTCGTTGCTCATCAATCATGGATCCAATCTCGTGCACCAAACTAAAGATAGCCAGAATAATCTTTTAATGCTGGCTTCTCACATAGGCTCATCATCTATAGCAAAGCTTTTAATCGATGAAAACGCAGCATTGGATGAACGAAACTTTCAGGGTGATACCGCACTTTTGATTGCGGCAAAGAACAACTTTCCTGACGTAGTAAAGATTTTGTTAACCCATGGCGCCAATCCAAACCTACGTAACAAAAAGAGAGAAAACGTCCGAACACTGGCAGAACAGAACAAACAGAAGGAGATTCTAGTGTTATTGGACCAATATGCACCGAAAACAAAGTGGCTTGATCAGTTGCTTTAACGGTACCTATTTAGGGGTAGCTATAGAACTTTTAACTCTGGATAAAAACGAGTCCCAGCAAACGCATCCCACTCAACAATATTTCCTAATCGCAACAATAGCCCCAGTCAAAAACAAAAACGCTGGGAAAAATGCGGAAAAGACTGGGTTCAACCCATACACTAAAGCAATATGGCTAAACGTACGGTCAAAAAGGTTGAAACCCAAACCAATCAACACACCAATCACCATCCGTTGACTCGTATTCATAACCCGATCCCAGCGAAATACAAAGGGTAACGCTACAAGCAGCATGACTAACGTAACGAGCGGATTAATCAATCGGCTCCACAGCGCTAATTGAAACTCGTCCGACTGTTGGTTGTTCTGTTTAAGAAAATAGATATATTTAAAGAGCCCGACAATTGACAGATTTTCGGCTTTAACCACAAGAATATTCGTAAGTTCGGGATCGAACAGGGAGTCCCATGTTGAATCTGCCAAAGTTTCAGCCGTGATCTCACCTTCATTGAATCGGGTCCGCTTGAGATCCGTGATATGCCATTTTCCTTTCTTAAAATTAGCCTTGCCAGCATGAATTGCCTGGGTTAAACGGTGACTATTATCAAATTCGTAAATACCGATATTTCCCAGTTTCTCGCCCGCCCCAAGGTTACGAACATTGATAAAGGTATTCCCATTACGCAACCAAAACCCGTATTTTGTCTCAAGAGCAAGTTGTTTTTTTTGTGCGGTTGCTTTGAGTAATTGCGCCGAACGTTCACTGTCAGGGGCAATAAACTCACCGATTAAAATTGCGGTAATGACAAGCACAAGTCCGGCTCTTAACACTGCCCGTATCAACTGGAACATAGATGCTCCGGATATTCGCATGGCTAAAAGCTCCCGATAATTTGCCATGGATCCGAGTGTAAATAGGGTTCCAATCAAGGCGGCAGAGGGCATTAACTCATAAAAATTACGGGGAGAAGTCAAGGCCAGATACTGGAAGATTTGTTTGAGTCCGTAATTACCTTTCCCAAGATCATCCAGTTCGTCGCCAAAGGTGACGAAATTGTAAATTGACAGCAATATAACAATGGAGACAGCAGAGCCCTTAATGATCTCCATGCCAATATATCGGTTTAGCGTTTTCATTTGGTAGCCTTTCCAGTAAAGGGACTAACCATCCATTCAAAACCAACCGCTCTGACGACCAAAATCAAAATGACGAGCAACATTAATAAATAAACCCACCAAATTCCTACCCAGGGAGGAATCAAGCGGTTGACAACCCATATTTGCGACACTTGCATTAAATTTTCATAGCTGAAATAGATCAAAAACGCCGTCAGGAAATTACCATAAATACCACCACGGGGCGCAATTCTGGCTAAGGGAACGGCAAGGAGGCTTAAAACCAGAGCACCCAAGGGAATCGATATTCTCTTTTGCAGTTCAGCTTGGTCCGCTGCAAGGGGAGATAACCACAATGCAATCGAAGAAGTGGCTTCGCGTGGAGTAGTAACTGCTGTGGCTTTTTGATCGACTCTGACACCGTACTCTCCAAATTTTGTGACCGAATAATCAGTTGTTCCTGGAAACCCCTGATAACGATAACCATTTTCAAGCACGATGTAACTGCTACCGGAAGAATCTTTCTTAACATACCCCCCCTCGGAATTAATAATGCCGAGTTTTCCATGCTGACGATTTTGTACGAATACATTTCGCATTTTGTTTACATCGCTAAGCTCCTCCACATAAAACACAATGTCTCCGTGGCTGTATTCACTAAATTTTCCTGCACTGATACCGCGAATATTGGCGGTCTGCTCCTCAACATTCATAATTTCTTCAGCTTTCTTAACAGACCACGGAAGGATAACTAACGACAGCGACCCAATAAGTACACTTAGAGGAATCACAACAATAAGAACCGCCCTAAAAATTCGGAAAATACCGGCACCACTTGCGGCCAAAATAGTCATTTCATTATCCCGATACATCCGACCAAGCACCATGAGTACCGTTAAAAAAATAGCCGAGGGTATCAGAATGGAAACCGTACCAACTATTTTTAGCCCTAGAAGAGATAAAATCGTCTCCCCCGAAATTTCGCCTTCTATCGCTTGTCTTAGGATCCGGAGAAAACGGCGAGTAGCAATAATGAGCAGCAAAACGGATAATACAGTCAACAAAGTTTTAACAATGTCACTGGCGATCATACGGTCTATCACCGAGAAAAATCGGGTATGCCTTACAATTGATCTGCCAAAAAGGTGGATTTTCATATCAAGTTTTGTAGACTGGTTTTATTTTCCCTACACTGTAATCAAAGTAACTAATGAAAACGCAATGGGCACCCAGCATGGAATATTCTATTAAAACCGGTTCGTTAGAAAAACAACGTTGTGGTTGTTTGGTTATCGGCTTTTTCGAAAAGAAAAAATTGACTCCTTCAGCAACTACCATCGACCAATCGTGCAACGGCCTCATTTCCAACTTATTGAAGCGTGGCGACATCAAAGGCAAAGTTGGTGAAACCTTAATGTTAAACCACGTCGCTGACGCGTCTGCCGACCGAATTCTACTGGTAGGCCTTGGCGATAATCAAGAAATGGAGGATAAAGATTATCGAAAAGCATTAAACAACACCATAAAAGCAATCAAAAATTGTGGTGCGAAGAATGCTATTGTCGCTTTCATGGAAGTATCGGTCAAACACAGGGATAGCCTATGGAAGGCTAAACAACTCCCTGAAGTATTGGAAACCGGTATTTACCAGTTTACCGAAATGAAATCCATTAAACCGGATAACCAACCGCTATCGCATATATATTTGGGCAATATTGAAAAATCTCAGAAAACTTCGATAAGTCTTGGATTAAAGCAGGGGAAAGCCATTGCGGAGGGGGTCAGGTTTGCAAAACAGGTCGCAAATCTACCTGGAAATATATGCACACCTACCTATCTGGCAGATAAAGCCTTGATTCTTGGGAAAACATCTGACCAGCTTCAAGTCAAAATATTGGAAGAATCTGGGATGAAAAAGCTCGGTATGGGGGCTTTGCTTTCGGTTTCCCGTGGCAGCCGTCAACCAGCAAAATTGATCGTTATGGACTACAAGGGTGGACCCACGAAAGCCAGTCCAATCGTGTTGGTGGGTAAGGGGCTAACCTTCGATGCCGGTGGCATTTCGCTTAAACCAGCTGCGGCAATGGATGAAATGAAATACGATATGTGTGGTGGAGCCAGTGTGCTCGGTGCCATGTCGGCAATCGTGGAGCTGGAACTGCCCATTAATGTCGTAGGGCTAATTCCATCGTCTGAAAACCTTCCTGACGGTGACGCAAACAAACCCGGTGATATCGTCACCAGCATGTCGGGACAAACCATCGAAATTCTAAATACCGATGCCGAAGGTCGACTTATTTTATGCGATACACTGACCTATGCCGAACGGTTCAAACCGGAGGCCGTAATAGATATTGCGACATTGACCGGAGCGTGTGTGATCGCCTTAGGCCATCATCCAAGCGGCTTGATGGGAAACGATAACTCGCTTTGCGAGGCCTTGGAACGAGCTGGTGATACCTCAAGCGATCGAGTTTGGCGTATGCCACTGTGGGAGGATTACCAAAATCAATTGAAGTCGAATTTTGCCGATATGGCTAACATTGGTGGACGCGATGGTGGAACCATTACAGCAGGTTGTTTTCTATCGCGCTTTGCAAAAAAATTCAAATGGGCTCATTTGGATATTGCAGGAACGGCGTGGAAAAGTGGTAGTGAAAAGGGTGCCACAGGACGGCCAGTGCCGTTGTTAGTACAATATCTGCTTGACCGAGCTTCATGATCCGTATCGATTTTTACGTGTTACCATCCGATAGTCCAAATGCGCGGCAGGTTTTGGCATGCCAATTGACGGAAAAAGCGTATCGCTTGGGGCATTCAATATGCATCTATACCGAGTCGGCAACGCAAAATAGGGTCATGGATGATCTGCTTTGGACATTCCGGGCAGGGAGTTTTATTCCCCATAATCGAGCGGTGGATAATGCACCAGACTCCAATATCCCGGTTATTCTCAGCCATGATGTTGAACCTTCGAACTTCAATGATATTTTGATTAATCTAAACCCTGAAGTTCCAAAAGGCTTTAACCGCTTTACACGTCTTATTGAATTGGTTAATCAAAATAAAGAAATTCGGAACGCCGGTAGAAAAAGATATCGATATTATCAAAAACAAGGTCTCGAAATCGAAACCCATAAAATAGATCCGACCCGCGTTTGAACTACAATATTCTGTGGCTAAAATTGTACCCAGGCTTTGGAACCACCCCTAACCCTTAAATAAAGCACTATGGAAAAAACCTACGACCCACACCGATTGGAAAAGCACTGGTACAAAATTTGGGAAGAGAAAGGTTATTTTTCACCGAATCACAAAGGTGATTCCTATTGCATTATGATTCCGCCACCCAATGTCACCGGAAGTCTGCACATGGGGCACGCTTTTCAAGATACGATCATGGATGCCTTAATCCGATTCAAACGGATGCAAGGGAAAAACACCCTGTGGCAAGCTGGTAGCGACCACGCTGGAATTGCTACACAAATGGTGGTAGAACGGCAGATCAATAGCGAAGGGCAAACCCGTCATGATTTAGGCCGAGACGTGTTTATCGATCGTGTATGGGCGTGGAAAGAGCAATCAGGGAATACCATTACCCAACAACTTCGCCGCATGGGTACATCCATGGACTGGTCGCGGGAACGTTTTACCATGGACGAAGGCTTGTCGAAAGCGGTTACCGAAGTTTTCGTGCGTTTGTTTGAAGAAGGATTGATTTACCGTGGCAAACGATTGGTCAATTGGGATCCTGTGTTACACACCGCCGTATCCGATCTTGAAGTCATTTCAAAGGAGGAAAAGGGCAGTTTGTGGCATATGCGTTATCCCTTGAATGATGGTAGTGGATATCTAATCGTTGCCACAACCCGGCCTGAAACAATGCTCGGAGATACCGCCATTGCTGTGCACCCTGACGATGATCGATACCGGAGTCTTGTCGGTAAAACCGTCAAATTGCCTTTAACGGATCGAGAAATTCCAATCATCGCCGATGATTACGTTGACCCAGAATTCGGATCGGGTTGCTTAAAGATTACGCCTGCCCATGACTTTAATGATTATACGGTGGGTAAGCGGCATGATTTACCGGTCATCAATATTTTTACTGTCGACGCCAGTATCAATGACCAAGCGCCCTCGGCTTACCAAGGGCTAGACCGATTCGAAGCCCGAAAAAGAATCGTAGCGGATCTAGATGCTCAGGGTTTGCTGGAAAAAACAGAGGATCACAATTTAATGATTCCTCGCGGAGACCGCTCTCATACCGTGATCGAACCCCTTCTCACTGACCAATGGTACGTCAAAGCAGCGCCCCTTGCCGAACCTGCAATCAAGGCAGTGGAAGACGGCCGGATACAGTTTATCCCGGAAAACTGGGATAAAACTTATTTTGAATGGATGCGCAATATTGAAGATTGGTGCATCAGCCGTCAGATATGGTGGGGGCATCGAATTCCGGCCTGGTACGATGCCGACGGAACAATTTATGTCGGCCACTCGGAAGCGGAAGTTCGAGAAAAAAACAAGCTTGGACCCAACATCCAATTACGTCAGGATGAAGACGTACTGGATACTTGGTTTTCGTCGGCGTTATGGCCGTTTTCGACATTGGGCTGGCCGGACAGCACCCAAGAACTCAAAACATTTTACCCCACCAGTGTTTTGGTCACGGGCTTCGATATTATTTTTTTCTGGGTCGCCAGAATGATTATGATGGGCTTGAAATTCATGGACGATGTTCCTTTCCATAAGATTTATATTCATGGTCTGGTACGCGACTCGGATGGACAGAAAATGTCCAAATCAAAAGGCAATATCCTGGACCCGATCGATTTGATCGATGGAATCGAGCTAGAAGACTTGGTGGTAAAGCGGAAATTGGGCCTGATGAAACCTGATATGGCGACACGCATAGAAAAAGAAACTCGGAAACATTACCCTGATGGTATTCCATCATACGGCACCGATTCTTTGCGCTTCACCTTTGCTTCGCTAGCATCGACAGGGCGTGACATCCGTTTCGATTTAGGTCGGATCGAAGGTTATCGAAACTTTTGTAATAAACTATGGAATGCAGCACGATATGTATTGATGAACACTGAAGGTCAGGATACCGGATTGAGCGGCACATCCTACATATATAGTCTTCCTGACCGGTGGATTCGTTCCCGTTTACAACATGTCACCGCTGAAGTAACCAATGCCATTGAGCATTACAGGTTAGATCTTGCCTCTCAGGCCATTTATGAATTCGTGTGGAATGAATATTGCGACTGGTATTTGGAGTTGTCGAAAATCGTACTGCACGATACAGATGGAGCCAGCGCGAGAGGCACAAGGCAAACCTTAGTAACGGTGCTCGAATCAATCCTCCGGTTGGCTCACCCCTTGATTCCATTTATCACCGAAGAAATCTGGCAACGCATTGCGCCAATGGCAGGACAATTCGGTGAATCCATAATGCTACAACCCTTTCCAGAAAGTTCTGAAGACTTTGTCGATGAAGAGGCAACGAATGAAGTGGAATGGTTGATGGAATTTATTCTTGGAATCAGGCAAATTCGTGGTGAGATGGACATTTCGCCAGGAAAACCCGTAGCGGTACTCTTGCAAAACGGTTCTGAATCGGATCGTCAGCGTTTGGACAACAATGTTCAACTTCTGAATGCACTAGGAAAAATCGAGTCGTTGCGATGGTTGACTGAAAACGAAAAAGCTCCGGAATCTGCGATTAGTCTGGTTGGTGAGTTGAAAATCCTCATTCCCATGGCGGGCTTAATCGACAAATCCGCAGAACTTGGACGGCTTGACAAGGAAATTCAAAAAATTAAAAAGGACCTACCTCGAATAGAGGCTAAACTCAATAATCCAAAGTTTGTCGAAAAAGCACCACCAGAAGTTGTCGCAAAAGAACAACAACGTCTTAAGGAAAGACATTCAACATTAGCGAATTTGGAAGAACAAGCAGCTAAGATACAAAATCTTTAGAAAACGTTGTTGGTGACTTCTCCACGCTCTCACTCGAAGATAACACCCAAAGCCTTGATTTTAATGCGCAGAGCAGTGTACAAAACATTATCTCTATCAGTCATTAAGAGCGTGTACCTTAGTGAAATTCCTGATTCAGGTAACCCTTACAACAGACCAGCCGCCTTTTCCATTAAACCATTAATCGCCCTCTCCATCTTGTCCTGATACTGCTGTAAGTTTTCACTAGCCTTACCCATTGGGACCATCACCGGTTCGCCGATGGCAATGGCAACTGTTGTAAACGGGCGAGGGATCATAAAACGATCCCACGAGCCCAAGTACCAGGCTTGTTTTGCGACACTGGCCAACGGCAGCATAGGAGTTTTGGTCATACGAGCTACTAATGCCGCACCCTGCTTGAATTTAAATATCGGCCCAGTGGGTCCGTCGGAAGTGGTAACCGGTGATATCCCATCTTTAGAGATAATCTGGTACATGTCGCGCAGTGATTGTGCGCCGGTACGATTTGATGATCCACGAATAACGTAAGCGCCTCTAGCAGAAACAATTTTCGCGGGAATCTCACCATCTACGGATGGACTGATCAGAAAACCGACCTTCATACCCTTTTTAATCTGGTCTAGCATATACCGGCCACAAAAGATATGTTGCTGGTGCCAGTAACACGGAATCACCGGTTTTCCTTCGCTAAGAACGCGATCCATGTTTTCCTGACCAATAATTTTGACGCGGCAACTTGTCCAGATAACCCAAATAATGAAGGTCGCAACAGGCCCCAGAAAAAAATAAACCAATTTTCTTTTTAACGTCATTTGTCGCGGTGTTTTCGCGACTGTCGGTGTTTGCAGTTGACCGTACGGATTTTCAATCATAGATAACCTTTGTTATTGAATTTATCAAACCATTTAACAGATTAGAATAACCCTGTAGTTGTTCAGATTACAGTTTATTTTTATGGGTACAAGGAAAGAGTGCGGCGTTTATAGTATAAAAATGAGCACCGTTGATGTTTTAGTCATTCGCTCCAATGACCCAAATGCAATAGACAATTTTCTGATAAATTGCTTTAAGCTAATTAACTTTATACCATCAAATTTACCCAAGATTGGAAGCTCCAATCTCCCCATGAAGCACGCCATTCCTTTGACCTCTATTTAAATAGGCTCCAATTTCCCTCTATTCCCATTTTAAGACAAGCCTAGTTACCCCGCTTTTAGGAAGTATCCACATCAAACGCTATTTTCATTGGAAATAGTCACCAAAGTTAACCTACTGGTAGGCCAAATAGCCACTCGATACATTGCCCATTAGATAAAAAAAAAGGGCCAATATGCAGATTTATCCCAGCAGTGTTTATGCGATACTCCTAACGCGCCAATTCGAATAAAACATTATCTACGTTTAATACCGACTCTTAGAAAATTATTTATACCGTACGACCCGATCTCGTTGAGACGATATTTCCGAATACGCATACCATCATTATTGATTTAGAAAAACAATAACAATTACACGGTAATGACTGATGAAAAAGCAATTTAATTTAAAGACATCCTTACGAAACATTGGATATGTATTATCCGCATCAATGGTTTCATTTGGCATACAAGCTGCGGCCACTGCTACGAATAACTCAACACTTCGGGAGGCCATTATTGAACAGGTCATAGAGGGTCCATCGATTAATAATCATTACTGTGCGAATGACTATATAACCTTTAGTATTCAAAATAAGAGTTTTAATAATGATAGTAATTTAACAGTATCCTTGGGCCATAAAGACGATAAAGTCAGACTTATCCTGTGTTCTCAAGCAGTAGATACGATAGAGATGGTAAGTGAACGTCCCAATATATTAGGTACAGGTGATTACTGGATGGAAGTATTCACAAATACCGGAGTTGTCGATTATGATGCCCACGCATTTACAGTTGGTGCATTCGGTCAACAAGGCATCCAAGATGATACAAGGTCAGTAGGAACGCAAGGCCTACAAGAGCAAGGAAATCCAAATTTATCAGTCGCCGCGACTGTTTCATCACTACAAGTATTTGTGCGTCGCAATACACGGTTTAGAGTCCCATTTAATACAATAATCTACCAAGATGGGGGAACATTCGGCAATGGATCGTTTGGTGCGCCAACCGACGGCGTTTATTATATACGTGCAAGCATGTCAGCAGATATTAGAAACGATAATGCACCGTGCCAATTAGCCATTATGAAAAGTGAGGTTGGCGAAAATGTGGAGGTAAACGTACATCACCAAATGAAGTGTAGACCTGACCACACCTTACAGGTGACAACATTAGTAGCATTACGCGCCGGGCAAAGAGTATGGGCAGAATATTTTGCACAACACGCAGATACGGAACTCCGATTTATGCCCGAGCGAAATAGTATTTTTATAAACCAATTATTCTGAGAAGAAAACCCGTTAATTTCGCTAAATCGGGCCAAACTAGGAGAAATTGGCAAAATCTACGTCGAATGCAGCCTGTTTTCATATAACATAATCCCAGAGCACCGTTGATCGTCACATAACCGAGGTCGAAAAAGCGGATACTTCTGCAATCCATTACAGTTAATTGATGAGTCCCAGCCCTTCCAAAAAGCTGAATTTATCCCAATCGACCCAACTCTCGGCGAGTTTACCACCTTCATACCGATCGGTGTGAACACCAGTCCAAATACTAGTCTTACCGGTTCCCACCAGATTTTTAAACTCACCCGTGTGCTTCGCTGTCAACCGCCACCGAGAACAGACATAGTCTCCCTCTGAAATCTGCAAGAGTACTTCCATTTTCACATCAGAAAAGCCCTTGTGAAAATCAGCGACTAAGGCCTTCCACTCCCCTAACGATTTAATCGAAGTACCACTTTCGGCGTCAGGCAGTTGATGATTTATATAATTAGCTGCCAAGTAATCGTCTGACCTATTCAGAGCGTTGTCACCCCACAATTCGAGGAGGTATTTTGATGTCTCTTTGTGACTAGTTGGCATGTTGGCCTCCTAAATCTGGGTGTTACAGTGAACAATCGTGCCGCTAACAACACCTTAGGCCAATTTGTTCCGGCTCACACAAGACGACCAAAGGTTGCTGGCTAACTATCTTTCATCTTGATTACCACACCGGTCCCCATGGGCCCCATGCCTCCCACTGCATCGCAGTATCCTGATCCATTTCTGCGGCCATGACATGTTCCTGTGCGACTTGTTGCCGAAGAGCAAGTTTTTGGTAACGTTGGTATGCTTTTTCACTCCCTACGTATATGCATTTGCAAGCCAGAGAGTCAGCATAGACATAATGCAATTCACCATCACGGATCTTAGGAATGAGTTTTCGTTGTGGCAGATTATTGACTTGCTCAATTCGTTGCGGTGAGTCTGCGAACTTCATTTGAAAGCCTGCCGCAGAAAGAACTCTCTCGGTTTGAATTGCGTCCTGTTTTTCCATAACAGAGCACCCGGTTAACGCAAAGATCAAAGAGAAGATGAACACTACCAAAGGAACGTAATATTTTTTCATTTATTCTATTCAAGCGTTGATGTAAGACAGGGTTAACTTTCGCGAAGTATAACGGGTTTGGTAACTACGGCAAAGGACAATAGTTTAAATCACTCGCATGGAACCACGTCCAATTCCTAGAAGCCAAGTATTTTCGTAGACTACTCGGGGGCTATCCAGAATAGTCTGTCCTCAATATCCTTAAAAGGCCGCACGTAATGCTGTGAGAACAGAATTTACGATTAAGCGTTAATCGGTTGCTCATTGTGTCCGGTCGATTTTCCGGCGGTTCTGGCCGCCAAAGCCACAAATATATATGACCAGCCGTGCATAATCAGGTCAACCGCAATAAAGAGACCAATAACCCACATACCTGAACTAGGTAACTCCGCTAAAATCAGAACACCCAAAATGATCGAGACGATGCCCCCAAGTAGAAGCCACCACCAACCACTTGCCCCTTTCATCTGAAATGCGATAAAGACCCGAAATAGACCTATACCGATAATGATTCCAGCGATCAGTAAGGTGATAATTGTCGAAGCTAGAGCCGGATCATTAATAAACATAAGCCCAGCAATCACGTACAGTACTGCCGTCACAATGTGCCAGAGAATGCATTTCCAGCCCTTGCATTTAAAAGCATGACCAAGTTGGAATCCACCACCAATCAGCATCAATACTCCGAAAAAAAGCATACTGGCCATGGTTAGCGCAAAACTCATCCCTAAGCCAATGGTTCCCAGAATCACAAATAGGATTCCCAGAGCTAACAGCCACCCCCAATTCCCACGAAGTTCTCCAAATGAGGCATTGAGACTTGTCATATCTTGCGTTGTCGATGTCACAATATTCTCCTTATTTTTTGTGTTAAAAACGACGATTGATCGTCGCTATGGATAGATTCAGTAACTGCCATTCCGCTAAGGCCCCAAGATATTGGGAAAAATCTGTCACTATAATCGAAGCAATTAACCCTTCAGCCCTGGCAGATTGAGCTTTTGTGGAAAGAGCAGCAAGACTAAAAGTACTTTTCAGTCAAAAATTACTGAATAACCGATAAAGTTGTCAATGACTGCAAGTGACCAAAGGAAAAATAGGATTTCATGTTATTCGAATAGCGAGACCGTTTCAAGGACAGGAATACTAATATTGATGATTTTTAGAGACCACCTCCCAGCATGGGGTTAGGGGCAATCTGTGTCTTTGCCCCTCCTTTCATGAGCTACGCCAGGCATACCTAGCCGTTAACCACTTCTCGCCACGCTAAACCCACCTATCTAACATTTATAGCCTACTTGCCCTTCACAACAATCAACGCGCTTTAAACGGGTATTATCGAATAGGAAAGGTATATAATCCCACTCCCACTGGTTTTGCCTTGTACTACTTACCAGAAATTATCAAGTTAAATCGTTATGCCTGAAGCCAACGTACCTAACAGATTTCCGCCCGGGCCATCGGAAACATTGACCCTCAATCTGGACCTTAACACACTAAACGTCATCACTGGCATGGTCGAAAAATATGGCGATATCGTTAAGCTGTCCGTGTCCGGACGCAGCAATCCCACCTACCTAGTCATTGACGCTGATTATATACAACGCATACTTATCGGCAACCATGCTAACTACATCAAGGGTGTCGGTTTTGAACGCGTCAAAATGCTGCTGGGCAATGGCATTATCGTCAGCGGTGGTGAATTCTGGCGTCGCCAACGCACATTGATTCAACCCTCGTTTAGCCGAGGCAATATAAACCAACTCTCCGCCATGATGAAATCGGTAACATCGAAGATGATCCCGCTATGGCAACAACATGTTGACGATAAGAAACCCATAGATATCACCACGCAGACAAGTGAATTTGCTCTCGAAATCATACTGCGTGCGTTGTTCAGCGATGACCTCGATCGTATTATCAAGTCTCGTGGAAGCAACCCCTTCGCATTTTTGACGGATGATCCTACCCGCGACTTAGCTGTAGCAATGCAATTCCGCCAGTTGACACGCATTGTTCAAGAACTGATCGATAATAGACGTGAAAATAGTCGTATTCCTTTTGATCTTTTATCTTTGATGATGGATGCAAGCGACAAGCAAGGTCGCCACATGTCCGACAAGGAGTTAATTGATGAAGTCATGACCATGATTATCGCCGGTCATGAAACATCCGCCGGAACATTGAACTGGGCATGGTACGAACTATCACGAAATCCGAATATCGAACAGTGTTTGCTCGATGAAATACAATCCGTGCTCGTAAACGATCAACTGGCTTTTGACGACATCGCAAAGCTCAGATACACCAAACAAATTATCAATGAAACCTTGCGTCTTTACCCACCGGTATGGTTATTTACCCGCAAGGCCCTAGGCGAAGACCGCTTGGGTGGTTATACTGTGCCGCCCGGCACGGATATTTACATGCTCCCCTACTTGACACATAGAAAATCAGAATACTGGGATACCCCTCATAAGTTCAGCCCCGATCATTTCCGCGAAGACGGAACAAATTTGAAGCACAAATACGCGTTTATTCCTTTTTCCGCCGGGTCGCGTCGTTGCATCGGTGAATACTTCTCCTACATTGAAATGCAGACCCACCTCGCCTTGCTTGTTACAAAATTTAAACTTCGATATGTGCCAGGTGAACCTGTCGAACTTGACCCTGGTATCAATCTTCGAACCCGAAATAGCATTATGATGTCTGTTGAAGCACGCTGAACCATGATCGATTTCGAATTACTGACCCAGGTATTGGACACCAATGCCGATGACCTCCATCACGTTACCTATATTCGTGGCCAAAAGGAAAAGACCTCGGTTACTTTCAGCGACCTTCGCCAGCGTGCACTAGGAATACTGTTTCATTTTCAAAAACATGGACTTCAACCAGGTGATGAGCTCATCCTGCTAACCGACAATAATGAGTTTTTTATCGACGCATTCTGGGCCTGCCTGTATGGTGGCATTGTCCCCGTGCCTGTTGCAGTAGGTATTAACAACGAACACCGCTTCAAACTCGTACGCATCTTCAACAAGTTGACGTCACCGTATGTCTATGCCGAACAAAGCTTGCTCGACAAGATGGATGGATTTTTCAAGGCCAATGAACTAGCCAAAGAAGGGAAAAGGATTTTTGAGCGCTCGATCACCATCGAATCCATAAACGATATTTCCAACACAGGTATTACGCACGAAGCTTCGCCGGATGATACCGCGTTTATCCAGTTTTCATCGGGTTCGACTAGCAAACCCAAAGGCGTGGTATTGACCCACAAAAATATTCTCACCAACATCAAAGCGATCATCGACGGCACCTCGTTTACATCAACCGACACATATCTCAGTTGGATGCCGCTCACTCACGACATGGGCTTGATCGGTTTTCACCTCACTCCGCTGGCACTCAACGGCAATCATACCATTATGGACACCAGCGTATTTGTACGCCGTCCTTTGTCATGGCTGAGCCTTACTTCGGAAATGAAATCGACCATATTGTGCTCACCCAATTTCGGTTTTAAACATTTTCTAAAGGTCTTCGGATCCAAGGGCCTTTTCAATTTCGATCTTTCACACGTCCGGTTGATCTTCAACGGAGCCGAGCCCATCTCCGCACAATTATGCAACGAATTCCTTGACGCCATGAGTCCATATGGGCTGAAAAGAAATGTAATGTTCCCTGTGTATGGTCTGGCTGAAGCCAGCCTCGCCGTTTCATTTCCTGATGTAGATGCTGAGATAAACACCATTTGTGCAAACCGGCGGCAACTGGGTATTGGCGAGAAAATCGAATTAGTCGAGAAAAATGACATAAATGCAATGACCTTCGTCACGGTCGGTCAGCCAATTAACGAATGCCACGTACGCATCGCAGACTCCGAGGGCAAAAGCTTGGCCAATGGTTTTGTTGGGCGCATTCTGCTAAAAGGAAACAATGTCACTCATGGGTATTACCTAGCGGACGATATTAACAGCCAGATCATCGACAAGGAAGGGTGGCTGGATACCGGCGATCTCGGATTGTTTCATGAACGTGAATTGGTCGTAACCGGCCGCGTCAAAGACGTCATTTTTATTAACGGTCAGAACTTTTATGCGCACGACATTGAAAATATCATTCATCAACTCGATGAACTGGAACTCGGTAAAGTAGTCGCTACAGGGACCCGAAAACCTGCACAGGAAGATGATGAGTTGATCGTGTTTATTCTTTATCGCGGGGATATCAAATCCTGCATTCCACTAGCCCGCCGAGTACGCAAATTGGTTAACGAAACAACCGGCATCGAAGTGAAACACATTTTACCGGTACAGCGCATACCCAAAACAACTAGTGGCAAGGTCCAACGACACAAACTCGCCGATAGTTACCTTCATGGGGAATACGATGGGACTATTGCAGAAATCAAGGCACTCGATACGTCGACTAGGGTAGAAAAAATCTCCCATAATCAGGAAAATAGCATCGAGACACAAATCAGCACAATTTGTCATTCGGTTGTCACTGACAAATCTTTTGCACCCGACGAAAACCTGTTTGAAACCGGCATCAGCTCGCTGTCACTGGCGGAAATACACGAAAAGATCGATAATCAATACCCGGGCCAGGTGGAAATCACAGATCTATTTGACTACCCCACCATAAAAGCTTTAGCGCAATTTATCGAAGAAAAAATTCGGAGGGTATGACACCCTTGTAAATTTTTACCCGTTTGACCCCTTGGATTCGGGTAAAACAATGTTTAGTTCGAGTATTTCCCGGTTTTCGTCTTGTTCCATGGTAAAAGAAATCGCATCTTTACTCACATTGACGTATTTTCGGACCACTTCCAATAGTTCTTTCTGCATTTTCGGTAAATAAGAGGGCTTGTTCCTTTCCGCTCGTTCGTGTGAAACAACAATTTGGAGCCGCTCTCTCGCTATTGAAGCACTATTTGAACGAGAGGTTCGAAAATAATCCAATAAACCCATCACTTAACCTCCAAACAATCGTCCGAAAAGACCTTTTCTTTCTTCATTTATAAACCTATGGGGTAGCTCTTCGCCCATGTACCTAGACACAACATCCACATAGGCTTGACCCGCATCACTCTCTTTATTCAGCACAACTGGAACCCCTGAATTCGAAGCAGCGAGCACCGATTCCGATTCAGGGATCACACCCAACAAATCCATCGATAAAATTTCTTGAACATCGTCCACCCCCAACATTTCGCCCATGTTTACACGCTTTGGAGAATATCGCGAAAGCAACAGAAACTCTTTTATGGGGTCCTGATTTTGCTCCGCCCGCCGGGACTTACTGGCAAGAATCCCAAGCATTCTATCAGAATCACGAACCGATGCGATTTCAGGGTTTGTAACAACAAAGGCATCATCGGCAAAATACATCGCCAAAGTGGCCCCCCTTTCAATTCCCGCCGGGGAATCACAAACGACATACTCAAAATCTTTTTTTAGTTCCTCTAAGACCTGCCCCACCCCTTCTTTAGTCAGAGCATCTTTATCTCGTGTCTGGGAAGCGGGTAAGATATATAAATCACCACAACGCTTATCACGAATCAACGCTTGATTTAAATTAGCTTCCCCATTGATAACGTTTACAAAGTCATAAACAACACGTCGTTCACAACCCATGATTAAATCCAAGTTACGCAACCCTACGTCAAAATCAATGACCGCGGTCCGACATCCTTTTTGCGCTAATCCCATTGCTACAGAGGCACTGGTGGTGGTCTTCCCAACACCGCCCTTTCCTGAAGTAACTACAATCGTTCTTGCCAAAATACTTTCCTCCAGCCCTATCCCAACCGTTCAGATGGGCTCGATAATGAGTGATTCATCTTGTAAATAAATTTGTACCGGCTTCCCAACCAGTGATGCATCGAGATTCTCACTGATCTTAAAATGTCCACCAATGGATACGATTTCTGCCCTGAAGTCCTGACAGAAAATACGGCATTTCATATTGCCTTTCACGCCTGCCAACGCCCGCCCCCGCAACGTACCGTACACATGGATATTGCCATCAGCCATTATTTCCGCCCCATGACTAACTTGAGCGAGGACAATCAAGTCAGCACCTGGGGTATATACCTTTTGACCGGACCGAACCGGATGGTCGATTATCTGCGCCAAACTCGGTGTCTCTTTTGTTTCTTCGCGATCAGGTATAGGTTCCCGATCCACAGTTTCAGTCTTTTGCTTAGACCTTGGGCCCGAGAGTACGACCAAGTCTACCGACTTTGCATTTTCATTAATGGTTTCATCGCCACCCCGAACACCAACAGGGTTCATCCCATAGCCTTTTAACATCGAAACTAACTCAGAAAAATCCAACTCCATTTTTTTCTCAACTATTTCACGAAGCTCGATAATGACAGGCGCATTGAGGAAAAAATCAGGTGCCAAATGGACCTTTTCCATCAGCTGGCTGGAAATTTTTTCGAGATCATTACCCAACAGTTTCAGTAAGGGCAACGTTACAGAGCTACTTTTAATTTCTATCACGGAGGGAGACGAAGGGTGGTAATTCGGATTTACGGACATCCGGGTGATTCAATTTCCTAAGTTAATTATATGAATCCGGCCCGCATTTTAGCACCCCTTATCTAAAAAGGGTAATGATGTGTGCCCCATGGAGTAAAACACACAGAAATATTTACGCAACCTATTGATGTAACATCATTTGCTATGATCCCGCTTACTACTATCACGATTTTTAGACAACCTCCTGGCCATCTTCGTACTGAGCCAAGCGATCATAATGCTGGCCCCTATCGTGTCCGCTAGCCAATCGAAAACGTCAGATGATCGTCCCGAAACAAAGGATTGATGCCATTCATCACTCAAACCAAACACAATGCAGTACACTAGTGCTGCGATTGTTAAAGGTAATTGACGTTTGAAAAAATTGGATAAGCACCGCCAGGACAAACATCCCATAATAGCGTAAGCAGCTCCATGGATTAGTTTATCTTGATGGGCAAACGTCAGAGGACTGGGTAACGAAGGTTGGTCGGAAAGCCAGTAAATAAGGCCACTATAGGCCAGTAAAAAGATTGTATCTCGAAACTTGAATATCATGTTAGGTTATGAAAAATTACCAGGTTTTTGACTTTGCAGAACAATGTTTGCATTCCTCCTCGATTCACCAAAAGTTGGAGATCACAGCCATGGCATGCAATTTATGGAAGCAAGGTCAATTAAAATGTAACGAGGAAAAACCACCCAAATCCATTTCCGCTACCCGTTTCTCCGACCGACCAAAATTGGTTGATCCCCGCGAACTTCCGCGTAGAAGCATGGCTAGCAAAGAAGGGCGAGTCGCATTGCTGCACGCCATCGCGCATATCGAATTCTATGCCATACATTTAGCCTGGGATATTATTTACAGGTTTCAGAGTATGCCCCAAGTTTTTTATGGTGATTGGTTAAGCATTGCCGGCGAGGAAGCTCAACACTTTTCGCTACTTAAAAAACGGTTACAGGACTTAGACTCCGATTACGGATTTCTTCCTGCACACCGTGGTTTATGGGAAGTGGCCGAGGACACCGCCCATGACCTTCTAGCGCGCCTAGCACTGGTTCCCCGGTACATGGAAGCCAGAGGTTTGGATGTTACTCCAAAGATGATCGATAAATTGCGGGGCGTAGGAGATGAAAACAGCGCTCAAATTTTAATTACCATAGTAAATGACGAGGTTGGGCATGTTCAAATTGGATCACGATGGTTTCACACCATTTGCGAGCAAAGAAAGTTAGATCCAGAGCAAACCTATTTCGACCTACTGAACCAATTCTTGCGGGGGGCGGTTAGAGGTCCCTTCAATCATGATCTGCGAAAACGCGCCGGTTTTACGGATAGAGAAATCCAACGACTAGAGGCACTCTAAACTCCCCCTACGCCTCCAAAGACTTGATGAACGAATCGGCTTCATTGATCGATTTTTCCATTTCTTTAATCAACGTTGCGATATCGGCCTCTACGGTTTCAAATTCGGACTTTAATGCCGTAACAGCCTGTGCATTTAGGTTATGTTTCATGTAAAGCACTTGATCCTGAAAAGCCGATAAAACGGGGTCTATTTTGGTTTCAGCACGCTTCATCGCTGTTATTAGTTGAATATAACGTTTTTTTGTCGCCGACAACTTACGCTCGCTATTTCTTCGCAACGACACGTTACTATATTGTTCTAACTCTGTCCCCCACTCGTCAAATAATGCCTCCGCAACATCTTCGACTTCGGCAATATGAAAGCGAATATCGTCTGCCTTAGCTTTACTTTTATCGAATTCCGATTTCAGGTTTTCATATTTTTCTTGAAGCTCTCCACTCTTGAAATTAGTTATGGCGCTAAACTCTTCCAAAGCCGATTGAAATTGTTGCTTGGCTTCCTCCTGGCTGCTCCGTGCTTTTTCAACCTGAAAAACTAGAATATCCCGTTTGTGGACCCCAAGGGATTCCATAGTTTTATAATAAGCCGACGAACAGGCTGTCAGCGTTAATACGAGGAGTAATTCTGTTGTCGTTTTCGCTTGTTTCAAGAACAATTTCATCCCTTATTTCATCAAAGTATATATTGCGAACATAAAATCCGTTCGGTGCCCGAATCAAGAGCCTGTTAGAATTGTTTGGATAATCCGAACGTAGGTGCGTACAGTAACCCCGTTAATTAAGATAATACGGTAAATATAGTTGGTTTTAAATGGTTTTTCGAATATCTGATGGCTTACCGGCTCCTTGCTGATGGTGTGGTGATTATCCATTTGTGCTTTATTGTGTTCGTTATTTTGGGTGCTTTTTTCGTCCTTAAATGGAAGTGGGTCATCTGGTTACACCTACCTGCTTTGTGCTGGGGCGTATCAATTAGCTATTTTGGTTGGGTTTGTCCACTCACCCCATTGGAAAACTGGTTCAGGCAATCAGAGGGGGGCGTGGGTTACCAAGATGGATTCATCGCCCACTATTTGTTACCCATCATATACCCCGACGGACTGACACAAGGACATCAGTTGCTTTTCGGCACCATACTTCTGTTGCTGAATGGGACGATTTATTTTACCTTGTGGATTCGTCAACGATGACCATAGCTAAACTAACAACCACTAACCACAGCCGTGATATTGTAGGTTTAACCTATGTATACCCGGTACTTTCACGGCGATCGGGTGGTCTTTCTATTGGCATCAACCTCAATCCGAATAACGCCTGTAATTGGCGCTGCATCTATTGCCAAGTACCGAATCTACAACGGGGTAGCGCACCGAAAATCGATTTGGACCAATTGGAGTCTGAACTTAGAGAATTTTTGCAAGATGTACTCGAAGGTAACTTTTTTGATCGGTTTGAAGTTAAACCTGAATGTCGACAAATCTGCGATATCGCCCTCTCGGGAAATGGGGAACCAACCACCGCACGTGAGTTTGAAGGTGTAATCGAACGACTGACAAAAACCATTAGAGATTATCGACTCGATGGGACAATCAACGTTGTGTTAATTACCAATGGCAGTATGATTCACAAAATGCACATTCAAAGAGCATTAGAACAAATTTCAACTCTGGGAGGTGAGATTTGGTTCAAACTGGACAGCGCTACCGATAAGGGTTTAAAACAAATTAACAATGCGGGATACACCATAGCCAATGCCGCCCGAAATTTGGAAATTGCCTCTCGGCTTTGCCCTACATGGTTACAAACTGTTGCATTTGCTCTTGATGGTTCACCCATGTCCAAAATTGATCAAATCGAATACATCGAATTTCTTAAAAACTTGGTCATGAATCAAGTTCCATTGAAAGGTGTTTTGCTCTACGGCCTCGCACGGCCTTCTTTACAACCTGAAGCATCGCGATTATCAGAACTTCCTTGTGAATCACTGGAAGCGTTGGCTTCCAAAATTCAAGATTGCGGAATATCGGTCAAAGTCAGCTGTTAGGTTCTCCAGTAGATGATTTGTGAATTGACAACCAATTTCCCAAGATCGGGACGGCTCGTTTGGATCGGTTTGCGACCGCAACGCCATGCTGAAATGATTAGTGTATCCCAAGTATCGGCCAATCCCATCACCGGTCTTGACGGTGATCGCTATGCTGGAAGAAGTAGAAATCGACAAGTCACTTTGATCCAACACGAACATTTTGCGGCGATATCATCGTTTGCCAACAGCACGCTTCTCCCTGAAATGTTGAGACGAAACCTGGTCATACAAGGAATCAATCTACTAGCACTGAAAAAACAACAGATTCAAATTGGCAATGTGATCATCAAAATCACGGGTTTATGCCATCCCTGCTCACGCATGGAAGAAATATTGGGCTCGGGAGGATACAATGCGATGCGAGGCCACGGAGGCATTACAGCCTCAATCGTTCAGGGTGGATCGCTTAATGTCGGGGATCACGTTTCGTTTGTGCCAACAGTGTAGTGAGACCAATAAAAACCTACGGCTCAAGAGAATGCTTCGAACCACCCCAAACTATCTTTACTTAAGCCTGTTGGCTTATACTCCGCCCCTAACCACCCTGAATAATCAGTATTTGCAATAGCATCGAACACTAATTTAAAGTCAATTCCACCCGTTCCCGGTTGCCCTCTCCCCGGAGCATCGGCGAATTGAAAATGACCAATCTTGTCAATATTTGATTTAATAAAACAGATGACATCCTGTTCCATACGTGTCATGTGATAAATATCGTACTGGATATAAAGATTCGGATGATTCACTCTTTGTAGCATATCCAACAGTTGTCGGCCCGAATGGATCAGAAAGTCCGGCATATCGAAAGTATTGGCTGCCTCAAAAACGGTTTTTATTCCAAGAGTGGAGAATACACCCGCTGCGAAACGTAAATTGTCTTCCAGCGTATCAAGGTATTGTTTACGATTAGCCAGTCTGTAAGCGCGACCTGGAAGTACATTTATCACCCGAGGACTCAGGACTTTAGCGTAGCTTAAAGCCAAATCGACGGCGTGGCGAAATTGTTCCTTTTTTTCAGGGACCGCCGCAATGCCTTCGCCACCCTGCATCAGATCACCCGCACCTACGTTAAACAAAACCATTTGAATTCCCGCTGCATCCAATCCGCGTTTTAGATCTTCAGCAGAAGTTTCATAGGGAAATTGAATCTCGACGGCTTTAAAACCGGCATCACTGGCCTTCTGGAAACGGTCAAAAACAGTATATTCTCTAAAAATCAAGCTTAGGTTAAGCGAAAATTTTAGTGGCTTAGACATCAAAGTACAGCTTAATTAAAGTAGAAGGGTCCATTTCCAGATAACCATGATTTCCATGGGTTCGCATTAATTGTGCAGCCAAGGCTGACATCGGAACAGCACTCCCTCGGGCCTCCGACAATTTAACCGCCATATTTAAATCTTTAAGCAATGTCTTCACTCGCCATTTGATTGGTTCAAAGGTCTCTGTCGCCATCTCCGGACCAAGAATCTGCAGGGGTTTGGAGTCGGCAAAACCGCCATTTAGAGCGTCCGAAATCTTTTCCGCATCAACTCCCGAACGTTTGGCTAAAGCGATCATTTCGGCGATCACCATCGCATTGCAACTAACAATCATTTGGTTGCAGATTTTGGTGACCTGCCCAGCACCCACATCACCCATGCGGGTTACTCTTTGACTGAGTGATTCTAATACGGGCCTGGCGCGCTCTACATCACTCACATTTCCTCCAGCCATAATCACCAATGTACCTTGCTCGGCGCCGATTACACCACCTGACACAGGCGAATCAACCCAACCCATCCCACAAAGGTCATGAAGTTTATTGGCAAACCCTCGGGTCGCATCGGGTTCAATACTCGACAAATCGACAATCAACTTTCCGCTTATTCCATGCTCAGCGACGCCAGAAGGCCCAAACATCACATCCTCGACCGCTTTCGTATCGGTCAACGAAAGCATTATGATTTCCGATGCTTCGACGACATCAGCAATAGACAACGCTTTTTGCGCGCCTAAAGCCACTACAGGATCGGTTTTCTCCAAGGTGCGATTCCATACAGTGACCTTATATCCAGCCTGAAGCAAGCGCAAAACCATCGGTCTGCCCATCAGACCAATACCAATTAATCCTATAGATTCTTGTTGAAGAGGCATCTAAAAAGCTTCCGACGTTGAAATCCTAATAATCATATCATTCGACTGAATTCATCAACAATTTTCTCGATATAGCCTCTAAAAAAAGAATTACCTATTTAACCCATTTCTTGATAGAATCGTCCGATTTATTTCTCTGGAATGGGCCTTTTGCGATTTTGAATCGCGTAGAAATCGTTTCGGTTTCTTTCACCATTCTCTCAATATTTAGCAATCAAATTAGTAAGGAGGTTTATAATGACCATATATTCGGCGTTGGAAATTCCCAATACACTGGCCGCGGGTCCAGGCCCAGGTAACACAGACCCAAGAGTTCTCGAACGATTCTGCAAAACCGGCGTCGCGGATCATATGCAGAAAGATGTATTAAGAGGTATGGTCGAAGCCAAAGAGATGCTTCGTACAGCCTTAGGCACAAAAAACACCTACACCTATGGCGTTGGCGGCACTGGTTTTAGTGGTCTTGACTGCGTTTTCAGCCCAATCCTACCGGGAGACAAAGTCGTTGCTTTTGTCAATGGCACCTTCAGCGGAATCGATGGCCTTACCATTCGAATGAAAGCGTCAACCCGCGAAGAATTAGCCGCCGATTCTCTGAATCCGCAACCGGCAAGCGTTACTATCGTAGACGTACCCCATGGCCAATCGGTTACCGGTGATATCGTCGAAGCTGCCCTGGCTCAACACAAACCCATGTGGGCCTTTATGGCGCATTGGGAAACCGGAAGTGGTCGCATCAACGATCTGCAAGGTTTCAATGATGCCTGTGCGAAACACGGGGTTATGGGAATTTGTGACATCGTATCCAGTCTTGGCGTCGCTGATTTCAATATTGATGATTACCCAGCCGTAGCTGCTTGGGCTTCTTGCCCACAAAAAGGTGTACTCAGCTTGCCATTAACATACGCACCGGTTAGCTTTACCGATAAAGCGATCGAGGTTATCAAACAACGTGGATGCTACACCTATGTTCATCACCCGATTTTGGAAGCACGTCATTGGGGTATTGTTGACGGTAAAGATGCACCAGCCGGGGGTTATCACCGAACCCATTCTGGTTATGCGATAGCGGCGTTCCATGAAGCATTGCGTATCCTGTTGACCCATGGACGCGCGCAAAAAGCGATCGATTATACCTTCCATGAAAAGGCTCTCCGTCAGGCTGTAGAAGCGATGGGCTGCGAAGTCACCTCAAATATGACCAGCTTGGTAGTGCTCAACTTGCCGGGCAAATTGGCCGGTAAGGAGAAAGACTTGGTTGGAGGTTGCCGTGGTGACGGTTTCGGAATCTGGCCAACGCTCTCTGAGCCAGTTCAGGTCCGCATTGGTATTCTCAATCAACTTACCACCGAAGCAATTACAGAAATCGTCAGCCGATTTGCCGACGCAATGCTAAACATGGGCGCTGAGTTTAACAAGGATCGCATAATGACCGACCTTAAAGTATATTTCGGAGCTTAAACCAGTCCAGAGGATGAAAGCCAGGGAAGGTTTTCAAAATCCCATCAACTTTTAGGTTCCACTCAAAACAAATTTATTGGCCCTATTGCACCTCACGCCCTATCTGTGGCGATCTCATCTGTGTCGCGTAGTCAAAGATACGACACAAGTCACCGGTGAGTTGTTAGTTTCTCCCAAAAAATTCTGGTGCTCCATGCTCGTTTCCAACCCTTCGTTCCAGCCCTCTGTAGATGTTTTCGAAAGATCCTGACAGCCAACAATACTGCAAGCACTAGAGCATAAAGAAGTGGTTCGGTGATATCGGCCTTTACCAACCAAAAAAAATGGATAACCGCCAGGATCCCGATACCATAAATACTTCGGTGAAGTTTTTTCCATTTGTTACCCAATCTTTGCATCATAGCGGAAGTGGACGTGACGGCCAGTGGAACTAAAAGTAAATAAGTGAGGAGGCCCACTATGATATAAGGGCTTTTAGGTACTTCTGCAACAATCAATCTCCAAGACATCGATTGCTCCAAAACGACATATATAAAAAAATGCAGGCTGGCGTAAAAGAATGCAAACAAACCCATCATTCTGCGGAATCGCAGCTGATGAGTATAACCAAATATTATCTTGATGGGACTTAATGCGAGTGTAATCAATAGAAAGCGTAAGGCCCAATCCCCCGTTCTAAAATGTAGGGTTTCTAAAGGATTCGCCCCCAAATTATTCTGTATTGTATCAACCGCCAAGAAAACAAATGGTGTTGTCGATAACAGAAATACGATGCCTTTTAGCGCCTGCCAGATTTGCTTAGATCGAATCATCAAAAGAATTTTTTCAAATCCATACCCGCATACAAAGATCCAACGTCGTCAGCGTAACCATTAAACAAGTCGGTATCGCGTTTTGGGCTGAATATACTTGCCCCTACCACCCGTTCACGTTTTTGACTCCACCGTGGATGGTCAACATAGGGATTGACGTTTGAATAAAAGCCATATTCTCTGGGTGCCGATTTGTTCCAAGAGGTAATAGGTTGCGTTTCTCGAAAACTGATTTTGACTATGGATTTGATGCTCTTGTAACCATATTTCCATGGAACCACCAGGCGAATGGGCGCCCCATTCTGATTAGGAAGCACATTTCCATAAAGGCCCACCGCAAGTAAGCTAAGAGGATGCATCGCTTCATCAATACGAAGCCCTTCAACGTAGGGCCAATCAAGTACGTGACTTCGTTGACCCGGCATCCGGTTAGGATCGTAAAGTGTCGTAAACTCAACAAATTTAGCTCGGGAAGTCGGTTTAAAGCGTTTGATCAAATCGCCTAAAGGGAAACCAACCCAAGGGATAACCATAGACCAAGCCTCAACACATCGCAACCGATAAACACGATCTTCCAAGGTGTGAGGGGCAAGAATATCCTCCAAGGTATATACACCTGGTTTTTCAACTTCCCCTTCCACTGCAAGTGACCACGGCTCGGTTTTAAAATTTTGTGACTGATTAGCCGGATCGCTTTTACCCGTTCCAAATTCGTAAAAATTATTATAGCTTGTGACATATTCGTAGGCCGTTGGATTTTCATCGATTGAGAACGGTCCCTTGAAACGGTGCTTAAATTTCGTCGAAAACCGAGCTGATGCTGAGCTGGAAAAAGGCCCAATCGTGCCAGCCAGTCCAGCAGCACTGAGCATCTTAATAATTTTACGCCGGTTGCGAAAATGCACCGGATCGGTAATTTCAGATTGTGGAATGCATTGTTTGGTATGAATGATCATAAGATTTAAAGGTTACAATTCGATTCGTCGAAAATGAAGATCGATAATTAGGCATCTTGCATGGTTACATAGTCGGCAATATGTCTCTTAACTACGATGCCTAATTGACCTCTGAATTCGGTCAAAACTTTCATGACCAGAATGTGAGGGTCTCAGTTTAAATTATCGTCCCTTTTTCTGTGCTCCCATCATATTAGGTCGAGTAAAACCGTGTGCAGGAGGACAGTGCCCTGCCGTTATTGCGATCGAGTGTCAGCTACAGACTGCGGGCATAGCCTGTAGCTTTTTATTGCTGCGCCAAGTCACTAAGGAATGGAATTTATCGTGGGTCGTTTTGACCACGATTGTCGGCGGTATTTTTTCAAAAGCGGGTTCTGGCGCAGTTTACGCCATCGTTCCGTTGATCAAACGTAGGATGACCGGACAAATCGCTGGAATGACGGGTGCCTACGGTAACGTGGGTGGCGTGACTTTCTTAATGGTTTTGTCATTTGTTTCAGTGGGGGAGTTTTTTACGTTCATTGCTTGCACAGCAGGGCTTGTTTTCCTCTCGATAATCATTTTGTTGAAGGAACCCCGAGGGCAAATAGCTGAAACACTTCCTGACGAGACTGCAGAGATGATTGATATCAGTTAGCTTTCCCCGATAAATCCAAATCGTTCCAGATTTACCTTCGATGATCTAAGTCACGAGTCAGAAAGGAATTCTAGTATTGTTCAGCACTTTCTTTTATACTGGCCAGCTTCTGCCGGGGTGGCGAAACTGGTAGACGCGCCAGATTCAAAATCTGGTGGGGGCAACCCCGTGCCGGTTCGATTCCGGCCCTCGGTACCAAACAAAGGTTTCAAGAGAACCAAAGAAGTACAAAAGCCCGCAAGTTATTTGACTTGGCGGGTTTTTTATTGGCCATAGCAATCCAATGAAATCTTACCAAGTGCACGCTAAATCGTGTATCTTTTCGTGTACGTCTGAAATAATCCAAAAAACCGCACACACTGGAGCACCAAAATGGCTGAAAAACTCAATAAAGACGGACTTTACAGACCGGCTAAGCCTAAAAAATAAGAGTTTCGGTCCCAATTTTCTATATCAGGCAAGCCTGCGAGAATTACCTTGCAGAAATGGGCTAGCAGGCCCCGAACACTATCTCTTCCCCAGCATGCGAAACGACAAACGACTCATACCCATTCTGGCGACAACGCTGGGTATCGGAACTTTTGCGGCTATGGATGCGTTGATGAAAGCCCTTGCACTGGACATCGGCGCCTACAATGCGATCCTCTGGCGTACGGTTCTGGCCTTGCCGCTGGCAACTGCGGTATTCCTGTGGCAGCGACTGCCCTGGCCCAGTCCTGAACGATTGCTCATTCACACGTGGCGCGGGCTGATTGTCTCTGCTATAGCTTTCCTGTTTTTCTGGGGGGTGAAGTATGTCCCGCTTGCGGAAGCCACCGCCTTGTCGTTTATCGCACCGCTTATCGCTCTGTATCTAGCGGCGGTTTTGTTGGGAGAGAAAGTCGGCACGCGTGCGGCACTTGCCTCTCTCATTAGCTTCAGTGGCGCATTGTTGATTATGGCGGGACATTTCAACGGTGATCTAGATAGGAATACGCTGCCTGGCATGGTAGCGATTCTGCTCTCGGCCCTTCTGTACGCCTACAACCTCATCCTGCAACGCCGCCAGGCACTGATGGCAGGACCAGTGGAAATTATCACCTTTCAAAACGGCACTATGCTTCTAGTCTACTGTTGCCTCGCTCCGTGGTTGGCAGAAGTACCCAGGCTGACGACCTTACCCCTGCTGACGGGCGCCGCGATTTTCAGCCTCACAGCGCTCTTGTTGATCTCTTGGGCCTACCGACGGGCCGAGGCAAAAACCCTGGTGCCAGTGGAGTACACTGCCTTTGCTTGGGCAGTCATTTTTGGTTGGGTGTTTTTTGACGAGCGCGTGACAATCGCCACAGCGGTGGGTACTTTACTAATTGTAGTCGGCTGCCTGATGACTGTCGGCAGTTCCAAAGAAGCGGTTGAGCACACGGAGACCACTTCCCTATAAGTCTCAAACCGTCTGTATTAATGAAATTCAGCCACTGGATGCTCTGCTTTAGAGGGAAGCCTTGGGTTTGATGGGCAACCTCTGAATTCACTCGGGGAACAGCGCCCGATAGATTGGATGACCACGCTGGCTCTCGCTCTTGTACCTGGAGCTGTAGCATCCACGGTGGACGCGATCAGCGGTGCGAAGTTCTCCTGACAGGTGGTAGTCTGGATGAACACCATCTTCGCTCAACACTGTTCGGAAGATCAGATTCAAAACGTCGCCGACATCGACGGGGATCCCCTCCTCGAATAACGGCAGGTAGATCGAAGCCCAGTTGGATTTACACCGGAGTGCGTCGAGCGGCGCCTGACCGGAGTGGCACTGAAGCGTCAGCCAGGTGAGCACGCCATCGACAATGCCCGATCGAGCGATGGTGAGGCGGACATCGGCCACTTGCTCCACCAGCAGGTCACCGTTGAAATCAAACCGCTCCACCACCACGGATTCCGACATGATGCCCTCTGGCGCGGGATTCGCCAGGTGTTATGTCCCACCTCCTTAAGAACTAATCATCGAGTTTCGTCTCTCAAA
>CAZZET010000021.1:16778-47777 GCA_964653275.1 uncultured Methylococcales bacterium | reverse complement strand
TAAGTCAAACCGTAGTTGAAAACAATTGCGCATCGATATCTGTAAAACCCTTAAATTCTAATGCGTTCCCGGATGGATCCATCAAGAACATTGTTGCTTGCTCACCGGCAAGTCCTTTAAATCGAATATAAGGTTCGATCACGAAATCAACGTCTTCATTTTGAAGTTTTTCAGCTAGTTTTTTCCAATCGTCCATGGCTAAAATGATTCCGCAATGGGGTATTGGTACATCATGATTATCGACCGAATTATGGAAAGAGCGAATTTTACCGTTGGCTCCTATATTTGAATTTAAGTGACAAACAAATTGATGTCCGAAAAAATTAAAATCTACCCATGTTTCCGCATATCTTCCTTCGATACAACCCAACACTTTAGTGTAAAAAGCCCTTGTTTCGGCAATATTTCTGACTTGTACGGCAATATGAAAAGGGGGTAGTGACGCCACGTCATCACGCTGCGGAGCTTTGAACTTCGAATCTCCGAAATGCATTTATACCAAGCAGGCCCACTGCCAATAAAACCAGAGAACTGGGTTCGGGTACTTGTGTAGTGGGACGACCAGACCGATCGTACCAACTTTGTGTGCTATATTGCCAATCGACTAGTTGATCTTGACCGTTGTCAGTGTATGTTTGGGTGTTCCAGGTGGGATGAAACCATATACCAATCTGATCATCAAATGGCACCGACGCCAACAAACTGCTGAAAATATCCGATACATCTAAACTGAAACCTCGGTTTGTTCCTGATTCGGTCAAGCTAGATGAAAATTCCCCCAAAAAATCTTGGGACTGGTAGCTATTAGGGTTATTTTGCCCGTTATATCCGAATACCCACAATCGATCAGAGTTATAATCAGCATAGAAAATAGGCAAACCATCGCTACCTTTAGGGTTATTAGGGCCGTCATTAAGTACAAGCCAGAAACCGTCCATTAATTGTCCGTCTTTTCTTGCATTGTCAACTTCCCAGGTTAAGTACGAAGTCACCGTGTTATATTCCGCGAAGATAGTATCGAAAGTTCCACCATTACCAAAGTTACCTGGACCATCTTGATATTGATATATGGTGGCATTGGCGAGTGGAGTGTACACAGCGACGATCATCGAAAGAGTCAACTTTTTCATCATATTATTACTACTCTCTATTCGCATCATTTGAGTCTTCATGTTGGAACGGCGGAAGGAAGACCTGCCAGAATTCATGAGGTTTATGTGAAAATAGATCCGATTCTTAGTAATTTAACCCCAAGAACCCATCACTCAAACACGGCAAAGATCAACATACTAGTAAAAATCTATACCCCAATCACCGATCAGGCAGCTTGCCCAACCAAGGATTCATAAATATTTTTATATCGCGCAACACTATTCGACCAATTACGCTCGCTTTCGACATACTGGCGCCCTGCTTTTCGCAAATCCGTCCACGATTGTTTGCTCGAAAGCATTTTCGAAACCGCTAGTGAAATGGCACTTGGGTCACCTGCCTTAAACAGCCATCCATTTTCTCCATCACGAATCAACTCCTTGTGTCCCCCAACGTCAGAGGCAACGACTAATCGACCTTGGGCCATCGCTTCGAGTGGTTTAAGTGGGGTTACTAATTCGGTTAAACGTATGGATAACCGAGGGTACACAAAAATATCCACTTGGTCGTAATAATTCTTGACCTCTTCGTGAGGCACACGACCTTGAAAGATCACATGGTTTAATATGCCTAATTGTTCGGCACTCTTCCGCACTTCATCTTCTTGTGGACCGCCTCCAACTAACAATAAACAAACCTCGGGATGATTTGCGACAATATCAGGCATTGCCTGCAACAAAGTTGTCAAACCTTCGTAAGCATAAAAGGACCCGATATAACCCAATACAGTTTTGCCGGTTAAACCTAATTTTTCACGCAGTTGTTTGTCAGGTTGACACCCGAATTCGAACCGGTTGATGTCGACCGCATTTGGAATGACAGTAACTTTCTCTTCTGGGATTCCCCTTTGCACAATATCCTGCCGAAGTCCTTCACAAATCGTCGTGACTGCATCGGCTTCCCTAAATACATAGGATTCTATACCTTTAGTGGCGCGGTAGCGCAATCCACCTTGATGACTGGTCCCATGGTCCACCGCTGCATCCTCCCAAAAAGCACGACATTCATAAACCAAAGGAAGTGAATTCCGACGAGCAGCTTTTAAAGCCGCCAAGCCATTCAATCCTGGAGAATGGGCATGAATCAACTGAGGTTGGGTCTCTTTTATCACCTCTTCAAGTCTTTCCTCCAATGACTGGACTATCGCCACCTGATTGATTACAGGAACTTTTGCCAACCAGTCATCTGGATTTTTTGACCGAAAAAATTGAAGCCCATTAACCTCGTCGCATCCATATTTTCCACCGGTTTGTTTTGCCGATGTAACATGAATGGTTTCCCACCCCATAGCGTGCTGCTGTTCGAGTATAGCTCTCGTTCTAAATGTGTAGCCGCTATGAAGGGGTATGGAATGATCAAGGACGTGAAGAATTTTCATGAAAGGATTTCCAAATATTCGTTGACCGACATCTAATGCCTTTTTCGCAGAAAGGACTCGAACATCAACAAAGACCAAATCGGAGAGCTGTAATCCCGCAAACCTGATTGGTGCTGATCAACCATCTTTTTTAAAAAAGGTCCATTAAAAAACCCAGAGTCAGCCATATTCGGTCCCAGCAGTGCATCACGAACCTGTTGCTTCAAGGGCCCCCTAAACCAGGTAGCCAAGGGAACAGCAAAACCCATTTTTGGGCGATACAATATATCATTGGGAAGATAAGGCTCCAAAGCAGTCTTGAAAATGTGTTTTCCTTCTCTGCCATTCAATTTCATATTAGGTTGTAAACCGGCCATCCACTCGACGAACACATGATCCAATATCGGCACCCGCACCTCTAGCGCATGAGCCATACTGGCACGGTCCACTTTGGTCAAAATATCCCCGGGAAGGTAAGTTTTTATATCGAGATATTGAACCAGCGACAATGGATTGTCCGTTGGAGCTTGCCGGGTATGTTGTCGAAAAACTTCGACCGCCTGATATCCTTGAAGGTCTCGTTTCATGTTTTCACTAAACAAATTCGCCCGGATTTCATTGGAAAGCACCGACACACTGTGAAAATACCCTTCTAAGGAATCGCGCCCTATAGACTCGAAAGTTGACTTTGCTCTAAAGATTTTGGGCGCCCAATCTGCTTTGGGGTAGACATTCCCCAATGTCCCGAACAACGGTTTCCGAACCGAATCCGGAATCCATGACCGCATCCTGTCTTCATACGTATGCCAACGATATCGGCGATAACCTGCCAAATTCTCATCTCCACCGTCACCCGACAAAGCAACAGTCACTTTTTTCTTCGCTAATTCGCAAACACGGTATGTAGGCAACGCAGAACTATCGGCATAGGGTTCATCGTACAAACCAGACAGTTTATCCACCAGATCAAAATCATTCGGATCCACCTGCTCGACCCGGTGTGCTGACTGGTACTGTTCTGCGACCTGTGCAGCAAACTGAGCCTCGTTAAATTCAGGATCGCCAAAGGAAATCGAGCAGGTATTAACGGGTTCATCCGACAATCCGGCCATCATTGCCACAACCGCGCTGGAATCCACACCACCGGATAAGAAAGCGCCCAATGGCACCTCTGCAACCATTCGAATTTTAACTGCTTCACGCAGTCGCTCAATCAATTCTTCCCTTACTACTCCTGGATCCGAAGACTGAACGCTTGAAAACGATACATCCCAGTATTGACGTGGCTCATAATCTTTGGCTCCCCGTTTTATTGTAAGCTTGAATCCAGGTGGCAACTTTCGGGCTGCTTTATAGATGGTTTTAGGATCGGGAACATAACCAAATCCGAAGTATTCTTCTATTGCGGTGGATTCAAGCTCCCTTGGAAGCTCAGGGTGTTGCATCAAAACCTTGAGCTCGGAACCAAAAATAAACTGGCCATTCGGTAGGGCGGCATAATACAACGGTTTGATCCCAAGACGATCACGCGCCAAAAACAAAGTTTCCCGATTCCGATCCCATACAGCAAAGGCAAACATTCCACGAAAACGGTCCACACAGCCCTCACCCCACTCCTGCCATGCATAGACGATAACTTCCGTGTCACAATGGGTAGTAAATTCGTAACCCTTAGCCTCTAATTCTGAGCGCAAATCGACGAAATTGTATATTTCGCCATTATAGGTTACGACAACCGATTTATCCTTACTGAATAGTGGTTGCTGACCACTAGCAATATCGATTATCGATAAACGCCTATGCGCCAAACCTAAACCTGGCTCTATATGAATACCCCCTTCGTCGGGACCACGGTGATGCTGAATTTCGTTCATACGAGCCAGCAGCTCCCGATTAATCTCCCGTTTTTCGTGTATATCGAATATTCCTGCGATCCCACACATATTTTATTAGTCTTTAAAAATCATTTAATAACATTATCATAGACCGTCAAATAGCGATTAACCATGGCAAAAAGACTAAAACCATCTTGAATGCTTTTAAAACCATTCCCGCCATGTTGCTTTATCAACTGCAAATTTTCCAGATATCTTGTGATCGCTTTCGCCATTTCAATAGGATCTGCTTTTGGTATCAAAAGTCCAGTGTTCCCATGGGAAACTATATCAGGGTTTCCTCCCACATCAGTCGCTACCACCGGTAAGCCTGTCGCCATAGCTTCAAGAATTGTATTAGATACCCCTTCCGCTAGAGACGGTAATACAAATATATCCATACCACGCAAAATTTGGGGAATATCATTGCGTTCACCAGGAACCCAAGCTAAAGCTGTGAGGTTTGCCTTTTCGAGTATCCTATTTGCTTGATCGCGCAAAGGTCCATCTCCTATTAGCATCAATCTTAGTCTTTCCTTGAGACTGGGATCTTGTTCAATCAGGTGAGCAAAGGCCTTTACCAAAGTAAGTTGATCCTTCACCCCATGCATTCGTCCGACAGTACCGATGACGACGTGCTTTTTACTGGTAAACGGACAGCCGGCGACGATTTCCTTTCCCTGTTTGGGAGGAAAGAAGATTTCGGTATCGACACCGTTGCAAATTCGCGTAATTTTGTTCTCGGGCACTTTAATTTTGTGCCTCAAATAGCGTTCTAATTCCTTGGATAATGGAATATAGTGCTTTACCAATGGCTTAAATACACGCCGAAGCCTTTGATACTTTGTATTTTCGCCGTGAGGATCGAAGACATCCCAACCATGTTCCCCATGCACGCGATACCGGATACCCGCTAAAAACACTGGCAACTGACACTCAATAGTAGCCAAATTACGAGTATGAACAAGTGCTGGTTGGATTTGCCTAAGTAATCGATATAGCCTTAAGAACATCATCCAATCCAGGCCTTCCTTTTTACCCAGAGTGAAAACCTCAACATCTGAGCGACGGATTCGATCACGAAAATCAGTGGCATCCTTTACACAAATTATACAATGCCGATATCGGTCAGATGGCGTTTGGTTGATAAGATTAACTAGGCCATTTTCGAGCCCACCTACCCCTAATCGAAAAATAATATGCACGACTAAAGGCGTTTTCTTTTGTCTATTTTGAAAGTTTTGAAGGCTCGATTGCTTTTCCATAATCCAAACTTACTGCAGAAATAGTCTGAGAATTGCGATTGTAGTGGAGACGCTGTCCGAGAAAAAAATAGTCACGAGGAAAACCGTTTTTCTTCGGTAGATTCTCTATTCCAAAACAACCTCCTAGGGTCTGTGGCAGATCAACCTTACTGAAGATGGCGTCCTAGCTTTTCCATGTTTTTTCCCCAACTATAATGATCTATGACCCATTCTCTGTTTTTTTCATAGACCCGTTGCAATCGATTTCCATTCAGCAACTCTAACCCATTCTCGGCCATATCCTTTGCGCTATCGGTTACCGTAATTTGAAGAATAGACGATATTCGAATTCCTTCCATAGCGGCAGAAGTCGCCAAAATTGGTTTTCCCATTGCCATAGCTTCCAGCACTTTATTTTGGATTCCACGAGCAATACGCAATGGGGCAACCGAAACTCGACCATACTTTATAAAAGGCCGCACATCCTCAACGGTTCCCGTAACTGTAACACCTTCTAGCCTACTTAGATTTCGAACCGCTTCACTAGGGTTTCCACCGACGATGTAAAAACGGCTATTGGAAAATTGGTTATAAATACGCGGAAATACTTCCCGTGCAAACCAGGTTACCGCATCCACATTCGCCCAATAATCCATTGCACCCGTGAATACTAGCGGAACTTCATCTTCAGGGTATGGATTGATCACATCATGCTCCGGGGAAAAATATTGTGTATCCACACCATTATCTATATGGGTAATGCGCTCTCCCACTTCCGGAACCAAACCCTTAAACAATTTAGCTTCTAAAGAGGACACAAAAATACTAACGTCAAAATCGTTGGCAACTTGTCGATCAAATTCCAACAATAACCGACCTTCCCGTCGATAAATCCAGCTACCCGGCCATGGTTTTCCTTTGGCATATTGCAACCATTTATCCGAATCCACATCAACAAAGTCGATAACTTTTGTGGTAAAACGCCGAGCATCAATAAATTGAGTCATAGCCGAGGAAAAAACCAAAACCGTATCGATCCCATGTAGATCAACAACCCTGTGGACCCAATTTTGCATTCGCGAATCGTGATAATAGGGTAAACTCAGCGCTTGTCCTCGAAAAAAACCCCGCAAGGATCGAAGCTTCGCCCACTGAGGATCCAGAGGCAGAAAACAGCTTTCGGCACAAAAGGATTGGACATCCTTCACGTATCGCCAATCTTCGGAATTATCAACAAAAGTCCCCAAAAATATTCGATATTCGTCTGCTAAATATCGTAGTAAATGATAGGAACGGATTTTATCCCCTTTATTCGGGGGATAAGGAATACGATGAACAAGAAAAAGAAGGTTTTTCAAAATTGGAGGATTTCAGGGAAAACGTATCCGTAAACAGTTACCCCAAACCCTTGGAAAGCCATGGACCGACAACGTTACTCACCGGCAGTGGAAGACGTTTCCACATCGAAATAAACATCTGATACTTTGGATTCAGCGGGTTGATATCCGGCATACTACTCGCCTTGACCAAATCAAACTCGTAAAATAGGGGCTGGGGCTCAAACCCCCAATGTCTTTTGAACCGATAGGAACCAGTGCCTTCCTTACTTCGCCCATAATCAAAAACTTTAATCCCTTTTTCAACCGCACGCCGCATTACTTCCCAATACATAAAATCGTTAGCTTTAAGGTCCCTAGCTTCTTCGGTACCACCACCATAATAAGGCAATACTTCATCTCGAAAATAAAAGTTCATGACCCCACTGACCAACCGTCCTTTGTGTTCAATGATCAGCATCTCACAATTGTCGGCAAAAACCTTTTTCAGATTTTCGAAATACTTTTTTGAAAAAACCGGGGTGCCCAAGTTGCGCACACTTTCCGCATAGGCTGCATACAATCGGTCAATATCATTATCTACAACAGCGTTTAAACCAGCCTTTATACCTTTGCGGACCATTGCACGTTGCTTTCGAGGAATCGCTTTAAGATTCTCCTCTGGATCTGGGTCCAAGTTTTTTCTGAACGTGACATAGAGATCTTTATGAGGACGGCCTTCATGACGCTGGTTGCAATTACGCATTTCCAGATAGTCCACACCAAGTTTGCGCGCCAATCCGCTTGCTTCCTCATCCAACGCCTTTCTGGCCTGGTCGGAAACTGCAGCAATTCCACCATAAACACAAAAGGGGGATGAAACCAAAGCATTGCCAAAAAGCATACTCTTGACATGACCCAACGGAAGAACACCTTGGATAACGCCATCCTTTTCCGCATAGAGGAAATAAGTTTTGTGTCCAAAAGAATCCTCTATGATTTCTTTCCAACCAGCTTTATGGAAAAATGTCGCCTCTGGACAACCTTCCACGAAGTCATCCCAAACAGAACGGCTACTCGCATCAAGCGTTTTAATCGTGATTGAATCTTTCAAATTTCGTCCTTATTAAAGAAATACATGCTCCATTGTCGACCATTCAAAGTCATCTAAAAGCCGATTGAGTCGTTGTTCCATCTGTGTAAGGTTTAAATAGTGGCGAACCTGGGTTTTGAGGCCGATTCCATTTTGCTTCGGTTGGTCCGGATCAATTTCCCAAGGATGAAAATAAAAAATACCCGCCTGTTGCTCCAAGCGATTAACACGGGTAAGCGCCCATTTGAAAAGGCGGTAAGGTAACAATCGAAAATATCCCCCGCCGCCACAGGGAAACTTTCTATTTCCAAGCTGAACGGTCGTAATAGGGATTTCCAACAATCCATCGGGACGGCAGGGTTTAAACGCAAAGCGGGGCGCTTCCGGCATCCCGTAGAGATCGTGTTTGATTGGATATATACTGGAACTATAAACGAACCCGCTTTCTTCCAATACGTCCAAAGCCCATAAATTTTCCGCACCGATCGAATAACTAGCCGCTCGATACCCTTTGACTGCGACACCCGCTATGTCTTCCAATAATTGCTTAGAACGGTTTACATCTTCGCGGAATTGCTCTCGGGTTTGCTGGGTTACTCGTGTATGACTATAACCGTGACACGCCAACTCATGGCCATTTTCCACAATGCTACGCGTCATCTCTGGATATCGTTCCGCGATCCAACCCAAAGTAAAAAAAGTCGCTTTTACCTTTTTACGATCAAACATTTCCAGTATACGATTTGTGTTGGCCTCAACACGACACGGTATATTGTCCCAGTCGTCGCGAGATATATGATCTTCAAACGCCGAAACCTGAAAATAGTCTTCTACATCAACGGTCATTGCGTTGACTAAGCTGGTAGTAGTACTCTTCAGTTGAGTCATAAAAACCGTTTCTGAATTATTGATAATATCCGTTCTGAAGCATGTCCATCCCAGTACTCCGGAACTCGTCCCGATTTCCCCCCGGTTTTGAGAACATCATCGACACAATCCACAATTTTCTGTCTCGCACTCCCTACAATGGTGTTGGTGCCCTGTTCGACGGTAATTGGTCTTTCAGTATTTTCACGTAACGTGATACAGGGTATCCCCAACGCTGTGGTCTCCTCTTGGATACCACCAGAATCGGTTAGTACTAATTTTGCAGATTTCATTAATCCCAGAATCTCTAAATAGCCAACCGGAGGAAGACAAAATACATTGGGCGAATCGAGAAACCCGGATAACCCATATTCTTGAATCATTTTTCCAGTTCGTGGATGAACGGGAAAAATGATGGGAAGGACTCGACTAATCATTTCAAATGTTTCTAATAATCCCTTTAAAATTTCCGCATCATCAACATTTGACGGACGATGCAAAGTCAATAAGGCAAATTGTTTCTTACAAAGTGTTTCCCTCCGCTCAACCTGGTGGATTTCCAGGATCTCCTCAAAAGGGACTGCTTGTTTCAAATGATTATGTAATGAGTCAATCATTACATTACCGACAAAATGGACCTTATCAAGGATTATCCCTTCCCTTTCCAAATTTTGATACGCCGACCGTTCAGTCGTAAACAATAAATCCGAAAGCTGATCAGTCAAAACTCGGTTGATTTCTTCCGGCATCTCACGATCATAACTCCGCAACCCAGCTTCCACGTGAATGATAGATATGTTTTTCTTGACGGCAACAAGTCCGCATGCAATCGTTGAATTGACATCACCCACAACGAGCACCGCAAAGGGTTTTACTTGATCAAGAATTGGCTCAAACCGAAGCATAATCTCTGCCGTTTGCACGGCATGACTTCCTGAACCCACCTCCAAGTCAATATCAGGCTCCGGAATTCCCAACTGGTCGAAAAATGCAGTTTTCATTTCCTTATCATAATGCTGCCCGGTATGTATTAAATACGGTTGCATTGACTCCTCATGGAGCTTTAGATACTGAAAAAGCGGCGCCACCTTCATGAAATTTGGCCGTGCCCCAACGACACAGAGCAACGTAGGGAGCGACGAGTTCTGCATCAAAGATTTACTTGTTCTTTGGTGGAATCATAGATCTCGGGTGAGTCGTATACATCGTCCATATCTAATTGGATCAGGACAGCTTTCCGGAGCAGTGCTCGTTCCTTCAATATAATTTGTTTCAAAGATTCAACCGAACTTTCAAGGTGATGAATCCGTTCCTCCAATACCTCCCCGGAACCCATCGATCTAGCCGAGACTGGCATTTTCGTTGGACTCGAGGGTAGGAGTTGTTTTGATTTATCACCAGATTTAACCAATTGGTCTTTTTCAATCTCTTTAACAACTTTCTGAACGGACTTACCATCAATAATATGGAGTTCTTCTAAAAAGCCATACAACAATAATCGATCACATAATGAATTGATTATTCTCGGAACACCCTTAGTAAATTTGCAAATCGCCGCGAAGGCATCATCCTTAAAATCCGGGTCATTATTCCAACCCGCTGTCTTCAAACGATGTAATATATAGGCTTTGGTTTCGTCGCGATCAAGAGCTCTTAAATTGTAAGTTGCAGTGACCCGCTGCCTGACCTGCTCCATCACTCCCTGCTGCAGAATATGTCGAAATTGATCCTGACCTAGCAAAAAACTTTGGAAAAGTTGCTTACCGTTCATTTCAAAATTGGCAAGCATTCTTAATTCTTCCAAGGACTCTAAAGGCAGATTTTGAGCCTCATCGACTATCAGCAAAACACGCTTTCCGTCTCTGCATTTCTTCTTGAAAAAATCTTCCAAATTTTTTAATAAACTCGCCTTCGGTCCTTCCCGCCCCAAACCAAAACTGGCCGCTATGACTCGCAAAGTATCTTCTGCATTGAGATGTGTAGTCACCATTAAGCCAATAACGATGTTTTCATTTTTTAGCTCTTCAACAAGTGCTTTCACTAATGTGGTTTTACCGGTGCCTGGATTCCCTGTCACCACAATAAATCCCTGCCCTTGCGCCAAACCATACCGCAAATAAGCCAACGCCCGCTTATGAACGGCACTATTGAAGAAAAACACCGGGTCAGGATTTAATTGAAAAGGCTTTTTCGTGAGATTATAAAAGGCTTCGTACATATTTATTTATCCTAATAACGAAAGTTCAAACTGGCCGTCACCCTGTTTTCGTCATACTCGTCCAACGGGTTATCGGAATTCTGTTTTTGAAACTGGTATTCCAAATTTGCAGTGAAATAGCGAGACAAACTCCTATTGACTCCTACGGCAATCTGGGTAAACTCATTATCACTTCGGCCTCCTGATCCTGAATTATTCGCATTAGTCTTTTGCCACCTAGCCCTCACATTTGACGAGGTCCTTTTTCCAAGTCTCCAATTCCAGGATCCATCTGCTCCCAATACATCATCTTTATCATCACTTTCCTGAAAGTGTCTATTCTCGTTATAAACCCTTAAAGAAACCGTACTCAAAGCCGTCCGTCCTGTGAAAGACGCTTCACTACGCTTCCTCACAAGAACTTCATCGGTCAACGTAGGTACATCTACCGTTATCGTATTTGGCTGTCCGGAAACAGGATTAAGGATCGGATTTCCAAAAGCATCTACAACCGCAAAGACTTGTTGATTAGCCAAAATATCCTGAGAGGTAGTAGTATCTTCAAAATATCTAGCACCCCAAACCGTCCTTCGGGTTTGATGTTCTAAGGATAGCTGAAACCTGCCACCCGTGTTGGTTCCGACGTTGTTATTGAAGAATGATCCCTGAATGGTGGTACGACGTGACGGATTCATATCCACGGTAACGAAAGAGTTATTTCCCCCTGCAGCCCGTATACTGAATAAGGGACTAGGCGTCCACCCTCCCCCAATCGAATAGAAAGCTCCATTTTGGTTAGAATTAGTTACTGACCTAAAATCATTGTCAGCATTCCCTCCTTGTGCAAAGACAGTAATTTCACGCGTTAGTCTAGCCCCTATTTCACCTTGATATTGCCTAAATCTAACCGACCCACCGGAGCCATCACGCTGTTGCTTTTCATTATTAAAATCAAGGTTCCAAAACAAAACTGTAAAGCGCGACCCATTTTCCAAATGAACAGATTCTTGATAGGTTTGTGAATCTGATATCTGACTAGTGTTAACATTATTGCCACCACTCGTATCCACATTACCATAGCGAAATCGTACTTCTCCATCCGCATAGTTACCTATATGGGGGGTCCAATACGGGCTGACACTATATGTACGCACTTTTATCCGATTTCCCGTATCGGCAAGATTATCACCTTGAATCCTTCCGGTATTCGATCCATTTTGTTGACTAATGGAGGTTTTCACTTCAAGGAAAATCGATTGTTTGATAACTTCCGCAAGCAGATTAGCTTCTTGCTGCAAAAACGAAGAACCTCCACCACGTTTACAGCCTGCATCAATTATATTCTGGGATCTGATATTAAAATTGAACTTAACTCGACCCGGCTCTCCCCGTGGACCTATAGAGAGTCCCGGATTAATTTGGGATACGAGACATCCAGTTTCATCTTCTCGAGAACTAGTCGACGGCTTTCCCGAACCAAGGTTGATATTGTCGGAATACGTTTGATTTACACTAATACTGGGCACAAACTCCCAATTTGCCGCATTCACAATAGGAATTATTGTGAATGCTAAAAACCCAGCGGGTATAACTTTTAATAATTGGATATTTGAATTCGATGGGCTAACGTTTTCGTTTGAGTTATCGTTTCTCATTGGATCCGTAGTAGGCGTAGTCATTGAAACCAAATCCATTTTTGGATTTGTTTAATACGCAACCTACAATATCACACGACTCTAACTTTTGAACAGCCTCGTTCACCATGTGCTGTGGAGTAACTCCCGATTCAATAACTACGACTACCTGCCCAACGTGACTTGCCAATACACTCCCCTGACTAGCAACTAAAAGCGGCGGAGAATCAAAAATAATGATTCTGTCCGAGTAGCGCTGAGACATTTCCGAAGCAAGCCAATTCATGGATTCGCTGGCCAACAACTCCGTTGAGTGCTTGTGGGTTTTTCCAGCAGGTAATATCGACAGATTCGGAATATTCGTCCGTAGCAATATATCGGATAATTCAATATTCTTATCCAATAAAAGGTCAGTCAACCCTGTCTGCGCTTTGATATTAAGTAGTGTAGATATACCGGCTCTATCGACATCAGCATCTACCAAAAGAACTGTCTTGTCCCTTTCTGTTGCGATACTTAGTGCCAGATTAACTGCAGTAAAGGTCTTTCCTTCCCCAGGTAGACTACTCGTTACCAAAATCAAATTAGAGTTTTCATTACTTTCATTCCCGTCACCAAAGGCATTGAGAATCAAGGGTCGCTTAATAACACGATACTGTTCCCTAATCTGATGATTATCCGAATCGGGAACCAGCATGCCCTTTTCTTCCAACAATCGAAAGTCGATCTCAAGATCACAACTTTCCAGCTTTGACATCCCCCCATCAGACTCGGAAATACTGTCAATTTTCAGACTTTCCTGAATATCAGCTGGCTTAGTCGATTCTGTTTTTTCTAACGCTTTTTCAATAATACTCATAGTCTTATTGTTCTATGAAATAGTAGATAAATTCACTCCCTGAACCTCCAAAACGATGATCGCCGAGAGTATTACAACCAACACAATCGATGCGACACAAAACCCGATAAACTCCTGCCATTTTTGCTTTTTAACACTATCAATCCAAGTCATCGAAACCGTACCTAAAACCGGTAAACCTACCGTTTCTTGTATTTTTTTAGAAGTCCAAAAAGTCGGCCTAAAAAAAGTCAGCAATACTGCAACAGCGATCCCCACAACAATTGCGACAACAAATACACCCAAAGATAAAACAATACGATCAGGGCCAGACGCTGTAGTAGGAACTCGAGGTGGTTCAACAATACGGAAGTTCACAGCGTCCGTATTTTCTTCAACGCTTTCAGATAATTTCGCTGTTTCAAGGCGGTCGGTCAGGGTATCGAATTTTGACTTTATCGCATTGTAATCACGATTTAATGCTTTTATTTTTGTCTCGATCTTGAGCCTGGCATCCAATTGGTTTTTCAAAGTCTCAATTTTCGCCTCGTAATTGCCGACACGCGCTTTCAATGAAGCTATATTTGCGTCCGCTTCGCTTAAAGCAATCTTAACCTGTTGAAACACCGGATTAGCCTGCTGACCATCTGGTACCACCATATCATCTTCCCCAAAGCCATCCATAGGCAACCCAGAATCGGCTTGTTCAGCAATCCTTTTTTCTAATTCCTTAATCGCGTTTTTTAAGACTAAAACTCTTGGATGAGCCTCGGTAAAATTTAATAATAGATCATCTAACTGTTGCTGAAGTGCCTGTATCCGTGCATCCGTGGGATTGGCCGATAACGGACTTTCTGCCTCGAATCCCTCAAACGCCTCGAAAGTTGGCTCTTCACCGTCTAACTGTTTTTTTAACTCGTTCCGACGGTTCTTTTCCTCTTTCAACGCAAATTTCGCTTCCTCAATTTGTAACGCAATTCCCTGAATCTGAGAATAAAGGTCCCCACCTTGACCGGGCAGCATTCCAAAATTATCCCTTTTGAATTCCTCGCGTTTGAATTCTGCTTCCAACAATCTCGTTTCATATTCTTTAATCTGATTAATAATAAAGCGCCTTGCACTATCAGAATCCTTGCGAGTCTCCCCTAATGTCTCCTCGACAAAAATTGTCAACAACGACTGTACTTTTCGTTTTGCAATTTCTGGGTCGGAATCTACAGCATTGATTGAAAACAAATTACTTCTCTTAACCGCAGCTATCGACATGGATGATTTTAATCTCCCAACCAGCGCATCCATACCAGCATCACCTTTAACCTCTAAATCCAAATCGGTCATTCTGGCAATTTTTTCCAGATTCGGCCGAGTGAATATAAGCCGCGTCATCAAACGAATTTGGCCTTTAACATCAGGGTGTATAGCAATACCCTTCAGTAACGGCCGTAATACCGATCGTGTGTCAACATTTATACGTGCACTCGATTGGTACTCATCTGGCATTTTGGAAATAAAGATCCACCCCGAAAGACAGATTATCCAAGCGACCGATAATGATACCCATTTGTAGCGAGTAGCACTTTGAACATAATTCCGAACTTCAATAAGAATATCGTGCATTTTGCTAAAACCAAAAGTTTAAAATAAATCAAAAAAATGCTTCTGGTATTAACAAGATATCTCCTGGTAACACCTCAACATTGGCGGAAAAGTCCCCATCACGAAGTAAATCATCAATGCGGACGGCAAACTGCTTTTGCTGACCATTTATCGTCCTAATGATAGTAGACCTATTTCCTGCCGCAAAATCAGTTAATCCGCCGACTTGCACCATCAAATCCAATAAAGTCATTTTTTCGACATAAGGAAACGCAGTTGGATTGGCGGCCTCACCCAAAACCCTAATCTGATCAGAAAAGGGCCCCCTAAAACCTCCAACGATGACAGTCACTAGAGGATTACGAATAAATTTCGCCAACGATTTTTCTATATCTCTCGCCAGTTCATAAGGTGTTTTCCCGGTAGCCGGCAACTCTTCTATTAAGGGCGCCGAAATCTTTCCATCAGGCCTTACCGACACTGATCGAGAAATTTCCGGGTTGCCCCAGACAAACATTTCCAAACTATCGCCAGGTCCCACAACGTAAGTATAGTCCGCTGGTAGAGCTGCAGTTGGATCTAGGGGAGGATGCGACGAGCATCCGGCTAGGAAATAAAAAGCTATGGAAAATAGCCCGAAGTTCTTAATTTTGCCGCGCATTATTCGATCACCCCATGTTTAGTGACATTTTGATAAAACATATCCGAATAGACTTAATCTAGGGCAACCCTTAAACCCACTGCCCAAGATGAACCCCTATTGTTCAAGTGTAGCAAAGGTTCATTATTTACACTTATGAGCGAGGCTTCTAGCTCACAGTAAGTGCTCGAATCTTCGCACCCCAAACAAAAGTGTATACCAAAATTTAACAAATTTTTTCTCAGTTCCTAAAAAATAGATTGATTGCCTCACAAACCTACAATTTTTCTGCAAAATCAAAGCAATCCACAATAGTAAACCGAAAATCATCCCTTTTTATTTAGGGCAAAAATGGAATCAAATAAAAAACGAATAAATCATGGTATACTTAACGGCTGATTACAGGCTTAGCATACTAAGCCTCTCGATCGACATTTTTGAGTATAGTGCGCGTAGATTAAACGACAAAATTTGTTGCCGCACAGATATAAATTTGATAAAAATGCACCCTTTTTTTGGAGGCTTCGGAGTAGAAGGATGAGCAAAAATCAGTTAGCTGAATCCACACCATTCAGTTTTACACCCTATCAAATTAAAGAAAACGAAGAGTATATGAACGATGCTCAACTAGAGCACTTTCGTACTATCTTACTCAACTGGAAATCCGAACTTATGGATGAAGTTGATCGCACTGTTCACTATATGCAAGATGATGCATCTAACTTTCCTGATCCTTCTGATCGAGCTAGTCAAGAATCCGAATTCAGCCTTGAGCTCAGAACTCGGGATCGTGAACGGAAGCTCATTAGAAAAATCGACGAATCTATCACTCACATTGACTCCGATGATTATGGCTTTTGTGAATCTTGTGGCGTTGATATTGGAATTCGACGTTTAGAAGCCAGGCCCACCGCCACACTTTGTATAGATTGCAAAACCCTCGATGAAATACGAGAAAAACAAATTGGCTGACTGCTAGAGGCTGTCCTAGAATAGAGAAACTACTGCTGGAAAGACCATCCAATCAATATCAAGGTCGCTTTGCTCCCTCGCCTTCTGGTCCTTTGCATATGGGCTCTCTATATACTGCCCTTGCAAGTTATCTTCAGGCTCGATCCAAAAATGGAAAATGGTTTCTTCGCATTGATGATTTAGATACTTTTAGGACGGTAACAGGAGCAACTGACTCAATATTGCACACCCTAGAAAACTATCATTTCTACTGGGACGGTCCAGTTGTTTACCAAAGCCTAAGAACAGAAGCCTATTCTGCTGCGTTCGACAAAATAGAAAAGCAAGGGTTGATTTATGCTTGTCGTTGCAGCCGAAAGTCACTGGCTCGAAGAAATACTCAAAACCAGGAAACCATTCGCTATCCAGAAATTTGTCGAAACAAAAACCATAGTCGGTCGCTGCCCCATTCACTCAGAATAAAAACAGACGGCAAAGATGTTTCTTTTCACGATCAACTTCAAGGCCCTATAACGCAAAAGTTATCTCAAACGTGTGGCGATTTCATTATAAAGCGGAAAGACAACTTGTTCGCCTATCATCTTGCTGTGGTGATCGACGATCATAAATCACACATCACCGAGGTCTTGCGGGGCATCGATCTACTCGAGTCAACCCCGCAACAATCCTATCTGCAAAGGACTCTATCGATACCTCAACCAAAATATGCACATATCCCAATTGTAGTCGATAATTCCGGCTCAAAACTCAGCAAACAAACGGGGGCTCAGCCGGTCAGCAGCTCCAATCGATCGGAAACTCTCTTTAACCTTTTGACTTTATTGCGTCAGGCTCCCCCCAAAGAAATTCGTACAGCCCGCGTTGACGATATTATCGAATGGGGCATTAAACATTGGGATATTTCAAAACTTGGTAAGCAAAAAAAAATAGTTTTCAATCCCGTCGACTAGTCTAGGTGGCTACTCGAATGGCCGTTATTCTCGGATAGTCATCTAGGTTGCTATACTATTGGCTTATATTTCATCCAGCTATATTATTTTAAGAGGGCACTCCATGTCTGATGCAAAAATTTATCATGTTCCTGAGAAAATTGCGGCAACCGCCCATCTTACGCAGGAAAGATACAAACAGATGTATAGCCGCTCCATCAATGAGCCGGAAGCGTTTTGGAGTGAACAGGCAAATGAATTCTTATCATGGAGCCAACCGTGGGATCAAGTCATGGCAGAAGACTATCCCAAAGGGTATATCCGTTGGTTTAAAGGGGCTAAATTAAACGTCAGCTATAACTGCCTTGACCGACATCTGGACGAACGAGGAGACCAAACGGCCATTATCTGGGAAAGCGACGACCCAAAAATCGACAAAAAAATCAGTTACAGAGAATTACATAAGGACGTCTGTAAATTTGCAAATGTACTTAAATCCCAGGGTGTTCGAAAGGGAGACCGAGTGTGCATCTATATGCCCATGATTCCAGAATCGGCAGTCGCAATGTTATCTTGCACGCGGATAGGGGCTATACACTCGGTAGTTTTCGGTGGTTTTTCAAGTGATGCACTCCGGGACCGCATACTCGATTCAGATTGTCGGTTCGTAATTACCGCGGACCAAGGTGTCAGAGGTGGAAAAACTATTCCCCTTAAAAGTAATACTGATAAGGCGGTCTCCCAATGTCCAAATGTCAAACACCTGTTTGTGGTTAAACACACAAACAGTAATATCGAATGGCACGATGGACGCGATATTTGCTATCACCAAAGTATGGCTACCGCATCCACTGAATGCCCTCCAGAACAAATGGATGCGGAAGATCCTTTGTTCATTCTATATACCTCTGGCTCAACCGGGAAACCGAAAGGCGTTGTCCATACCACAGGGGGATATTTGTTATACACGGCAATGACCCACAAATTTGTGTTTGATTACCACGATGGCGATGTTTACTGGTGTACAGCAGACATTGGCTGGGTAACGGGGCATTCCTATATCATTTATGGCCCCTTATGCAATGGAGCCATTACCCTAATGTTTGAGGGTGTCCCCACTTATCCGCAAGCGGACCGCTTTTGGCAAGTGGTCGACAAGCATCAAGTCAACATTTTTTATACCGCACCTACCGCTATCAGGGCACTCATGGCACAGGGAGATGGGTTAGTTAAGAACACAAACCGTCAATCTCTTCGTATATTAGGCTCTGTAGGCGAACCAATTAATCCTGAAGCTTGGGAATGGTACTACCATGTGGTAGGTGGCGACCGATGCCCAATCGTTGATACTTGGTGGCAAACTGAAACTGGAGGCATTCTAATTACGCCCCTTCCCGGTGCAATCGATCTAAAACCGGGCTCTGCAACCCGACCTTTTTTTGGAATCGTCCCAGAAATCGTTGACAACGAAGGAACCATTCAAGAAGGTTCTACCGAAGGTGTCCTATTGATCAGCCGATCCTGGCCTGGACAGGCACGCACTCTTTATGGGGATCACCAACGTTTCATAGATACCTACTTTTCGACCTATCCCGGTTATTATTTCCCAGGAGACGGCGCACGCCGGGATAAGGATGGGTTTTATTGGATTACCGGCCGCATTGACGATGTCCTAAATGTATCTGGCCACCGCATGGGAACAGCCGAGGTCGAAAGCGCCCTGGTACTTCACGAAAGCGTTGCAGAAGCCGCCGTTGTCGGATATCCCCACGATATTAAAGGTCAAGGTATCTATGCCTATGTTACGCTAAACATCGGTCTTGATCCCAATGAAGCATTAATTCAGGGTCTAAAACAACTGGTCCGAAATGAAATCGGCGCTTTCGCTAGCCCAGATATCATTCAATGGACTCCCAGTTTACCTAAAACTCGATCTGGTAAGATCATGCGAAGAATACTCCGTAAAGTGGCCGCAAATGAGTTAGAAAACCTCGGTGATACTTCGACTTTGGCAGACCCCTCAGTAGTGGATAATATTATTGATAATCGTGTTAATAAGGGCTAGAACGTTGACATAAATTTGAAAAGAATTCCATCATTGTAAAGAATCGGAGCTTACAATCCTCTCAACCATATTTAATATCTTTTGAAGCCCGAATAGCTGGTTTATATTAATCGATTGAAGTTAACCGAAATTAAGTTTCTCTTGTATTTCGATAAGGTTAATAGCTTCTTTATTAGCTGGTCGATCAAATAAAAATCCTTGCCCAAATGAGCAGTGTTGTGCGGTCAGAAAGCTATTCTGTAAATCTGTTTCAATGCCTTCAGCAACCACATGTTTACCGAGCCGGTTTGCCATTTTAATTATCCCCTCTACAATCGCGTTCGAGGATGGATCAACCCCTAGTTCTTTGATAAATTCCCGATCAATTTTTAATGTATCAATTGGAAATTTGCGTAAATACGCCATTGAAGAATAACCTGTTCCAAAATCATCGACAGCCAATTTAACTCCTAGCGATTTAAGCGCCAATAAAGCTTCCATAGTCCGTAATGTATCCGCCATCAGCACTGATTCTGTGATTTCCAGCTCTATTTTTTTAGGATCTATCGATAACCTGGAAAGTATACCGTCGAGATCTCGAACAAATTCTGGCTTTGTAAATTGGGATGCTGAAAGATTAATAGCAAGTTGAAAGGTGATGTTTTTTTCAACACGCCATTGCTGGAATTGAGCACAAGCAGTTTCCACGACCCATAAATCTATCTCATTAATTAATCCGCACGATTCGGCGATCGGAATGAATGCATCAGGAAGAATTATCCCTTGTACAGGATGTACCCACCGAATAAGTACTTCCAGGCCATACAAACTTCCATCGCAAAGATTCCATTGAGGTTGATAATATAACGTTAATTCATTGTTCGTTATTGCATCTCGAAGTTCGAGTTCTAATTGAAGACGAGAATGTGCTTCCTGGTCGAGCTGATCGGAGAAAAAACGAAAACCATTTTTCCCATTTTGTTTAACGTGATACATTGCGGTGTCTGCATTTCTCAGTAACGTTTCAGGGTCTTTCCCGTCCCTTGGGTACAACGCGATTCCTACACTAGCTGTTGCAAAGGCGTCTGAATTTTCCATCACGTAACGCTGTGACAATACATCGATTATTTTTTGTGCTAACTTATTAGCCGTATCCAAAGCATCCTCACAACTCCTTTCATGGGAAAGCAATACGGTAAATTCGTCACCACTTAGGCGAGATACGATATTCGCAGCTCCGACCGATTCAGATAATCGTTGGGCTGTGATTTCCAGTAGTCGATCACCGCTACCGTGGCCCAGTGAGTCATTGACGGATTTAAAATGGTCCAAATCGACAAAGAATAGTACAACCCATTCATCCATGCGTTTTGCCTGTGCTAGGGATTGGGTTAACAGGTCGCAGAATAGCAGGCGATTAGGCAAGTTAGTTAAGAAATCGTAGTGGGCCATTTTATCCAATCGTACGTTCTTAATTTTGATTTCATCATGAGCTCGATGGATTGCCTTGATCTGGCCTTCGTTGCGTTTGTTATGGCGGAAGAGAACTGCCGTTACCAGAGTAGACATTATCATCGAGACCAGCAATAAGACCCCGCCACTTTGACGAAAACTCGAAAGATCAGCCTTTATTTTATCCTGGAGCAAAGTTTCGACCTGATCCGCATGCTTCATAAACCTATCGAAAACCTTATCAAATTCCTGATCGCTATCGGTACCGGGAAATGACAAGTCTCGATTAGCATATCGTTTCTCAGCAATCTCATAAAAGTTCGCCAGGTTCACCCTTACTTCATTAATTGCTTGACGCATATACACATCTTCCAACGGGAAATAAGTACCTTTAGCATTAGTACCACCATTGAGCATTGCTTTTGCGTACCAATCGGCCTGCTCTATATGTTCCCAAACTGTTTCTATATGTTCGTGTCGATCGCCCGAAACTATTTCTTCAAACCAAAGGTGTGCCAATGTTGCTTCTAATTTGATTCCTTTGGCAGCGTCTACCAGAGGAGCATGAAATGTTGTCATCCGGTTTCCTGTGTAGAGAAGATATCCCATAACACTCAATAAAACCAAAGTGACCGAAGTACAAATGATAAGAAGCCTAATTGAAGCTGATTTCATCTTATTATTAGAATGCTAAACGAAAGGGTGGAAAACATAAGAGCAGCAAAAATGATGCCTTACGTATATATTCAATTACAATTCAGAAGATTGCCAAAATAAAGAAAGACACCAAATCCTGAATTAGACCGAACTGTTAAACAAGTTGACGTCTCGCTATATACTAATTCCAATAAACAGTTAGATTTTGACTCCTTTCGTTAACCACCCAACAAATCATAAAACCGTATCCTTCATAGACCCGAATCTATCCACTTTTAATATTGAAGACCAAACATTTGGTAGAGAGGTACTCTAACAACGATAGCAAACCTTAATGGATCGATATATTTGAAAAAGGAGCTGTTTTAGCAAACAGTAAATTTCATGAGGAATCTAATTCGAGCATCACGAAGATCCCATTTCCCGTGAATCCTTTTTATCTAGATTAGGAACACCAAGAAAAACAAAAGATTTTTCAAACCCCGAGTACTAAAGGCCCCAACGGTACCATGAGCAATCACTCTACCGAAGACTCCTCGAAATTAGGCCAAATATAGGTATTTTGAGCCAAGAATACACGTTGAGAAAACCAACCGGTCGAAAAAGACTTAATTGAAATCCCTGTCTATCTATGTGTTTCTTCCGATCCAAAAGACGAAATACTATGCAGTGCATGAGAATATCTCACAAGGACAGTGGTTTAGCGTTAAAAAGATATCCCTACAGAATCACTTCCTGAACTTCCCCACCTTTATGAACATCCCAACTAGTAGAGGCACGAAACCCTTTATCAGAGATATCCTCAATATTTTCAATCATCAATTGTGGTGTACGCAAACTTCTATATTCATTCACATCCAAGCGATACACAATTTTTACGAACCGACATCGCAACCAACTTTCCGGTTGTTCGATAAAGAACACAATCCCATCGAGTAGATTTTCTGGAGACAATTTCAATAGAAGTTTTAGATGTCTTTCCTTAAGAATCCGAGTTTGGATTACTTCGAATTCACCTTCGAATAGAGGCTCTGGAAACCCCTGCCCCCAAGGTCCTGATTTGCGTAAAGTCTCAGCGAATTCCAAGACCATAAATTCATTGCCTAATACGCCATCTGTATAAACATTTTCAAAACGATCAATACCACTCAAGTGATCATCGACCACCCTCTCAAATGCCGAGGTGAATGCGGGATAATCTCCTGCATTAAGTGTTAACCCAGCAGCCATAGCATGACCGCCGAAACTTTTTATCAAATCAGGATATTTTGCCGCTATATCACATAACACGTCGCGGATATGAATACCCGAAATTGAGCGCGCGGATCCTTTAATCTCATTATTGCTTGTCGGGGCGAATGCCACAACTGGTCTATGAAAACGTTCTTTAATCCTTGATGCTAATATCCCGATAATGCCTTGATGCCAGCCCTTATCATATAAACAAATTCCGGAAACAGATTCCATATCACGACTAAACTCCATCTTGTCAATTAATCCGAACGCATCAATTTTCATCTTTTCTTCAATTTCACGGCGTCCGCCATTCAGTTGATCGAGTTTGAAAGCATACCGTTCCGCAACCTCACTATCGTCGGTCAAAAGGCATTCGATCCCCAAGCTCATATCCTCTAAGCGACCTGCGGCATTCAAGCGCGGAGCGACCGCAAAAGCAAAGTCGGACGATACGACAGAATCATTCGAGCGCTTGGCAATTGCCAATAGAGCCAAGATGCCAGGATGGGTTTGATTGGCACAAATCCGCTGTAAGCCTTGTTGCACTAAAATACGATTTATTCGATCCAATGGCACCAAATCAGCGACCGTTCCTAGTGCCACAAAATCTAGCAATTGAGCAAGGTTCGGTTCCTTTTTGCCAGATTGGCGAAACCACTCGATGTCCCGCAACCGTGTTCTCAAAGCCATTAGCACATAAAACATGACGCCGACGCCCGCAAGTGATTTGCTAGGAAATTCATCGCCCGGTAGATTAGGATTAACAATGGCATCCGCTTCGGGCAAAGCTTCCCCAGGCAGATGGTGATCCGTAATTAATACTTTCCATCCCAGCTTCCGCGCCGCATTGACACCTTCCAAACTGGAAATGCCGTTATCGACGGTCAATAGTAATTCCGGATTTTCAGTACGAGATGCTTCTACAAGTTCTGGAGTTAAACCGTACCCAAATTCAAATCGGTTGGGTACGACATAAGAAAGGTTGGTAAGACCTAACAAACGCAATCCCAGTATGGCTACCGCACACCCGGTGGCGCCATCAGCATCAAAGTCGGCGACAACTACGATTTTTCGATGATTGATTACCGCATCAGCAAGAATGGTAACCATTTCTTCCATCCCCCATAACAGCCACGGTGATGGAAGTTTTGAAAGGGAATAATCCAAATCATCAATTGCGCGAACATTTCGCGCCAGATAGATACGCTGTAAAACGGGGTGGAGACTGTGAAGGTTATGATCGATCTGGGAATCAAAAAACCGCCGGACGATTTTCTTTTTCACCGGGTACTACAACACATCTAAAATCGCGGATTCAACTGAAGCCAAACTTGCATTAACGGTCACCGGTTTAAGCTGGCATTGATCTATCGCAGTATCAGGGTCTTTTAGACCATTCCCAGTCAATGTACATACAATCCGGCTTCCTTCAGGAATTTTTCCAGATATTACGTCTTGTAAGGCGCCAGCCAACGACGCTGCAGAGGCCGGCTCGCAAAATATACCTTCATTCCCAGCAAGCATACCTTGCGCGCGAAGAATTTCTTCATCACTGAAACAATCAAACCAACCGCCCGACTCTTTCTGCGCTGCCCAGGCTTGCTCCCAAGATTGCGGGTGACCAATACGGATAGCAGAAGCCACAGTTTCAGGATGATCAATCATTTTTCCCTTAATAAAAGGCGCCGCACCAACAGCCTGGTAGCCACACATAACCGGCCGTTTATTGACAACTGCCTTATGCTCCCCTAGTGGCGACGCATATTCCGTATAGCCTTTCCAGTAAGCCGTAATATTACCCGCATTACCAACTGGTAAACAGTGATAGTCAGGGACAAACCCTAGCGCATCAATGATTTCAAATGCTGCTGTTTTTTGTCCCTCGATACGAAACGGATTGATTGAATTGACTATCGTCACCGGTGCCGTTTCAGCAACCTCTTTAACTAAACGCATACCAGCATCAAAATTATCCCTAATTTGTATGATTACCGCCCCATACATCATGGTTTGAGCCAGTTTACCCAAAGCGATCTTTCCTTCAGGAATCAACACAAAAGCTTTGATACCCGCACGGACGGCATAGGCTGCGGCGGAAGCGGATGTATTACCCGTTGATGCACAAATGATCGCTCGACTACCGCTCTCCACTGCTTTAGTCACCGCCATAGTCATGCCTCGATCCTTAAACGACCCTGTGGGATTCAAACCTTCATACTTCACATAGAATTCAATATCCTTTGCGATCAAATTAGGAATGTTCTCCAGTTTTATTAGAGGTGTATTACCCTCTCCTAAACTCACCAACTTGGTTTGTTCGCTGACCGGCAAGCGACTACGATAACGCCGTATCAAGCCAGTATATCGTGTTCCATCAGACATGCTATTCCAACTACCTCACATTTTTAAAACAATTTAATCCAGGGTTTCGACACGAATTCGAGTAATCGGGCCTTTTACCGTTTCAAGCACGACAATTTCGGATATAGCAGCATTCATTTCTTTTTCAAGAATCCCGTAGGTCAACATTATTACAGGAATCTGACTTTCCCCGTCCAGAGGTTCTTTTTGAATAACCGCTTCGATACTGATGTTATGACGAGCCAGTATTCCTGTTACATCAGCTAATACCCCCGGCCTATCTTCTGCATTTAGACGAATATAATAAGGTGTTTTAATCTCTTCGATATCAACAATCAGTGTATCAGACAGTGAATCCGCCTGAAACGCTAAATGGGGAACACGGTTTTCGGGGTCAGAAGTTAGCGTGCGGACAACGTCAACAAGATCTGCTACGACCGCTGAAGCTGTGGGTTCAGCTCCTGCACCCGCACCGTAATACAGAGTAGGACCCACGGCATCACCTTTGACAACAACGGCGTTCATAACACCGTCAACGTTGGCAAGAAGTCGCCGCTCTGGGATTAAACAGGGGTGAACTCTGAGTTCGATGCCTTTCCGATTTTTCCGAGCAATCCCTAAATGTTTAATGCGATAGCCCAATTGTTCTGCGTAGGCTACGTCTGCACGGGTAATTTGGCCAATACCTTCGGTATAGGCCTTTTCAAATTGGAGCGGAATCCCGAATCCGATCGAAGCTAGAATAGTTAATTTATGTGCCGCATCTATACCTTCAACATCAAAGGTTGGATCAGCTTCAGCATACCCCAACGCTTGCGCCTCCGCTAATACATCAGCAAAATCTCTGCTTTTGTCCCGCATTTCAGTCAAAATAAAATTACCGGTTCCATTGATAATTCCAGCCAGCCATTCTACTCGGTTTCCACTCAAGCCTTCCCGTAAGACTTTGATAATAGGAATTCCCCCGGCTACAGCAGCTTCGAAAGCAACCATTACCCCCATTTCCTGTGCTAATGAAAATACTTCATTTCCATGCAATGCAATCAATGCCTTATTGGCGGTCACAACGTGCTTTCCATTAGATATGGCTTGAAGAACCAACTCCTTAGCAATGGATTCACCTCCAATCGACTCCACTACGATTTCAATAGAGCTATCGTTGACGATTTCGAAGGGATCCGCAAAGAGCTCAATGTCGGTAGTACGGCATATTCTTTCCACAGAAAGGTCGCGTGCAGAAGCTTTTACAACCGAGATTTCCCGTCCTGCTCTTCTCGCAATTTCACCCATATTTCGCCTTAATACATTAACGGTTCCTCCACCAACAGTTCCTAGGCCTAACACACCAACTTTTACTGGATCCAAACTTTAGCTCCTTTAAATTCAAAATCGAAGTAACTATTCACCTGCCCCTTAAACCCATCTTTTCTTCGTTAAAAAATGGTCATTAACATGTGTAAACTCACATTTTTCGCCTTGAACGAACGAACGAATTTCAGGGACAATCTGAAAAGTTGCGATGCCGTACTTAATATTTGCAGACGAGGATGATTATACAGCGTTGTCAGTTCTTAACATATCGCGAATCCCACGCACTGCCTGACGTGTTCGGTGTTCATTTTCGATCAAGCTGAAACGGACGTAATCATCTCCGTATTGACCGAATCCAACACCCGGGGAAACAGCAACTTTTGCCTCCAACAATAATTTTTTTGAAAACTCCAACGACCCCAAATGACGGTACTGATCGGGAATGCGAGCCCAGACAAACATGGTAGCTTTTGGCCTTTGAACATCCCAACCGGCAGCCGCAAGACTATCGCACAATATGTTTCGACGCTTACGATAGGTTTCACAAATTTCTATCACACAATCTTGTGGACCTTCTAAGGCTGTAATTGCGGCAACCTGAATCGGTGTAAACATACCGTAATCCAAATAAGATTTGATTCGAGCTAAAGCACTAATCAACTCATGATTGCCAACCATAAATCCGACCCTCCACCCCGGCATATTGTAGCTTTTCGACAATGAAAAAAACTCTGTCGCAACATCAATAGCACCAGGAACCTGAAGGATTGAAGGCGCTTTGTAACCATCAAATACTATGTCAGCATACGCAAGATCGTGTATTACCCATATCTTATATTCGTGAGCAATATCGATGACCTTTTCAAAAAAATCTAGTTCAACACATTGTGTAGTCGGGTTAGCGGGAAAATTGAGCATCAACATTTTCGGCCGAGGCCATGAATTCTTGATCGATTTCTCAAGCTCCGCAAAAAAATCTATATCTGGATCCAAAGGTACGTGACGAATGTCAGCGCCAGCAATCACCATTCCGTAGGGATGAATGGGGTAAGCAGGATTCGGCACCAATACGGCATCCCCAGGACCTGTAGTAGCCAAGGCAAGATGGGCAATTCCTTCCTTAGACCCAATAGTCACAATTGCCTGCGTATCGGCATCGAGATCTATAGCATAACGCGTTTTATACCAGTTACAAATTGCTTTCCTTAACCGCGGAATGCCCTTAGAAACTGAATATCGGTGAGTATCCCCGCGTTGAGCAACTTCTAACAATTTATCAACAATATGCTTAGGCGTCGGTTGGTCCGGATTACCCATTCCGAAATCAATTATATCTTCCCCTCGAGCACGAGCTTTTGCCTTTATATCGTTAACAATATTGAAAACGTACGGCGGTAATCGTTTTGTTCTTTGAAATTCTTCCACTTACAAATTTTCAATCACGTCGAACTAATGGCAATCGATGAACCTAGACATATATTTGGTCAGGCTTCGCGGTGACAAATAAATGGCTTAACTTACTGAGACGCCACAGCGCTGTCAACCACTGTACAGGTTTTTGTACTTTTTCAGTGAGCGTTCGCTATAAATGCTTGAATGAGGATGCTAACATGGCGTCACATTGAATATGTGTGATCTTAAGGTTTTGGCCGTCGATATTTCCCTTAAAACTGCAAAAATGGTTTACGTAGAACATCCAATTTATTGTTGGCTTCCAAAGCAAATTTATGAGCTAAAAGATGTGTGAGTATACAGAAAAACGCGAATTCATCCGTATGAATGCGGACTGTAATATGACCTTTAGGTTCGTAGATTCAGATCAACAACATATCGGTAAATGTATCAATCTGAGTGGTGCGGGTATTTTTTTTAAAACCGAAAAACTAATTTCACCAGGAAAAGCGATAGAAATTACATTCCAACCTGAAAACAATATTACACAGCCATTAAATGCTTTCGTCGAAGTTCTTCGTGTATCTGGAGATCATAATGGTACCTATGAAATTGCCGGATCTATTAAAGGCATTAAAGCCACTTGATCCGCCAGACCACGATATAGAAGTTCTAAAATTGTAGTCAGTATTTATTGCTCATCACAAATAAGGCATTTGTTTCATTGGGCAAGTTTTTAACTTTCTTTCATTAAACTTTCAGCACCGAGCGCTCTAGTGCCTTTCTCTTCTTGACCATTTGCCTCCAAATAACTGTTTTAAGTCATGTTCAGCATAACCAAAGAAATAGCATTCTGCTACGGTCATCGCCTTATAAAACATCCTGGGAAATGCCGTCATATCCATGGACATAGTGTAAAAGCAGCGATCACTATAAAAGCAAGTCGACTAGATCACCAAGGGATGGTTTGTGATTTTTCTCAAATAAAAAAGGTGGCGAAAATTTATATTGACAAACATTTCGACCACAACCTCCTATTGCATCGAGATGACCCGATAATTCCTTTGCTACAAAATGCTGGGGAAAAATATCTAGCTTTGGACCAACACCCTACTGCGGAGAACCTTTCTCAATTGCTGTTTCAACACTTTAAAACACAAGGATTTGATATATTGAAAGTAACGCTATGGGAAACCGCCAGCGCATATGCCTGTTACCAGGAAGAAACTATGGCATAATCCTACTTACGAAATCCGCTGTATGTTTACTGAAAAACTAAACCAATACATCGCCAGACATGCGTCAATTTAGTCCACTAAATAGGTCTTATGGCCTTCAACAAATCTGTGAGGCCAATTATTGTAGGTTGTTACAACTTGCACCCAATTTAATGAATATGCAAGGACAAGAAGCTACCTCTGTTGGAGGAAAGCCATCACTTTATATCCGTATAATTGATCGTAGTCGCTATACATTGACGATAGAACTCAGCCATTTTTTTAAACACTCGATGGGTGCGTCGAGTGAACCCGCTCTAAAAATTCGTGCTTACTTAGATATGAAGTCTGCTGAGGTGCTCTCCGATCACTTTCGTCCTCAGGTCGAACGTGCGTTTCAACGATCGGGTATGCAGCGTGAAATAATGGAGTATAAATGGAACCTTAATTATTTCTTGGAAAAATGGTTAAACCACTGTATTCACCTGGGATACCGCTTTGAACAAAAAGAAAGTTTGGAAGTCGTGGCACTTTAGTTCCAACAAAAATGATTCAGCGAAATTCAGATGGAAATTTTGAGAAACGTTTATCCCGCCTCATCAACGGTCAACAGGCACATCTGTTAAGAAATGGGCTCAAAGGCATTGAAAAAGAGAGTATGCGAATTACGCCCGACGGTAATATCGCACAGACCCGTCATCCCAAAACACTCGGCGCCGCTTTAACCCATCCTCATATTACAACGGATTATTCAGAAGCATTACTGGAATTTATCACTCCACCATTTCCACAAATTGATACAACCCTCCAATTTTTGGAAAAAATTCAACAAAACGTTTACAGCAATCTCGAGAATCAACTGCTACTTTCCACTAGTATGCCCTGTGGAATTTCCGGAAATCATAGTATTCCTATTGCCTATTATGGGTCGTCAAATGTTGGCCAGATGAAACACATCTATCGGGTTGGACTCGACCACCGATATGGCCGCGCAATGCAAGCAATCGCAGGAATTCATTTCAACTATTCCATTCAGGACAGTTTCTGGCCTGTGTTTCAGGACCATGAAAACAACTCCGAAAATTTGCAGCATTTTATTTCTGAATCGTATTTCGACTTAATCCGAAACTTAAAACGCTTCGGTTGGCTAATCCTATACCTATACGGATCTTCTCCAGCCCTATGCAAGTCTTTCCTCATCGACCGGCGGGAATGGTGCCCGGATTTCGATGAATTTGATCAATATACGTTTTATAAACCCTTTGCCACTTCTTTAAGAATGAGTGACATAGGCTATAACAGCAGCGCTCAGAACAACTTAGATATTTCATTTAACACTCTATCTGAATATGTCGCCAGTCTAACTAAGGCAATCGAAACACCGTTTCCGGATTACCAGTCAATCGGAATCATATCTGAAAATAATTATCGCCAGCTAAACGCCAATATTTTGCAAATCGAAAATGAATATTACAGTTCGGTGCGTCCCAAACAAATAGCATTCTCTGGAGAAAAACCTACCTTAGCTCTTCTTCGACGAGGAATCCGATATGTTGAACTTCGTTCGTTAGACATCGGACCCTTTAACCCTATAGGAATCGACGGCGACACTCTAAGATT
>CAZZET010000021.1:0-16678 GCA_964653275.1 uncultured Methylococcales bacterium | reverse complement strand
TCGACCCCATCAGCCAGGATTTTAGAGGACATGAAACAAAATAAAGAAACCTTCGCTGATTTCGCTCTTCGTATTTCAAAACAACACGAAGGATATTTTAGAACGCACAAACTAAATGAAAAAGATAGCCGCTATTTTAAACAAACCGCAACTGAGTCTCTAGAAAGGCAATTTAAAATAGAGTCGGGAGATAAAATGCCTTTTGCGGAATTTCTGAGCCGGTATTTTTCTCAATGATCAAACAAAACGTTTTAGACCTCCAAACTGAATTAGCAGGTAAAAACCCTCGTCAAATTCTAAAAAAAGCTTTTTCTCTTTTCAACAATATTGCCATCTCTTTCAGTGGCGCTGAAGATATAGTACTGATCGATATGGCCTGCCAAATAACAAACACTGTGCAGGTATTTACCTTAGATACCGGACGCTTGCATCCTGAAACTTATCAATTTATTGAAAAAGTCAGAACCCATTATAAGATTGACTTTGATGTCCTATCCCCTGATACCCACAACATCGAGGCACTAATCAAGCAAAAAGGTCTCTTCAGTTTTTATGAAGATGGCCACCAGGAATGTTGCCGAATCAGGAAAGTCGAACCGTTGCAACGAAAATTAGTAACATTAGATGCTTGGATCACCGGACAACGCAAAGACCAAAGCCTAGAAACACGGCAAAAACTACAAGGAATAGAAATAGATCAATCTATTCAAACCTCGAAATCTCCATTGATCAAATTTAACCCACTAGTAAATTGGTCCTCTCAACAGGTGTGGGATTACATTGAAGCTTACGACGTTCCCTTCAACGAATTACATCGTCGAGGATTCCGTAGTATCGGTTGTGAACCTTGTACTCGCCCGACACTACCTGGACAACATGAACGCGACGGTAGATGGTGGTGGGAAGATACTCACAAAAAGGAATGTGGCTTGCATTCTAAAATTAAATAAAAGCAAGGTACTATTAAATTATTAGAAACCCCCCAATTCATAACGCAGTGTCGAACCAACCAAACACCTATTCACATCAAATTGCTGATTCTTTGATGCCTTTAATATACTGGCAAGGGGATCTCTTTGAAAAGTTCGCTTATATCCCGTTTGTCCCTCAACCTAATTGCTTCCTGCACCATCTGTCGAGTGAGGTGTGGTGCGAATAATTCCATGAAATCGAACATGTAATTCCTTAAAAACATATCCCGCCTGAATCCAATATTTGTAGTACTACTTCCGAATAAATGACTGGCATCTAATGAAACCAAGTCCTGGTCTGAGTCGCAGTCATAAGCCATCTTTGCTACAATTCCGATTCCTAATCCTAAACGGACATAGGTTTTAATGACGTCAGCATCCACGGCGGTTAAAGCCACTTGTGGATGCAAATTACGTTGTGCAAATGCATCGTCTAAGCGTGAACGACCGGTAAAACCAAAAACGTAAGTAATAATGGGATATTTAACAACATCGCCCAAAGAGATATTTTGCTTTTTGGACAAAGGATGCCCCTTTTTTACCAATATACACCGGTTCCATCGATAACAGGGAAGCATGATTAAATTATCGAAAACCTCTAACGCTTCCGTTGCAATCGCTAGATCTGCAACGCCACGAGATGCCAAATCAGAAATTTGCATAGGAGTACCTTGATGCATATTCAAACCGACTTGAGGATATCGCTCCATAAATCGCCTTACTACTATTGGTAATGCATAACGCGCTTGGGTATGAGTCGTCGCAATAGATAAACTCCCTTGTTTTTCATCACGAAACTCTTGTGCAATATGTTTTATATTTTCGGCCTTTTCCAGAATTTCACCAGCCACTTTAATAATTGCGACCCCAACTGATGTCATTTCTGCCAAATGTTTACCGTTTCGTAAAAAGATAGGTACACCAAGCTCGTCTTCTAACAACCGTATTTGTTTACTAATACCTGGTTGAGACGTATACAAACTTTCTGCAGTAGCGGAAACATTTAAGTTATGACGGGAAACCTCCCATATATATCGAAGTTGTTGAAGTTTCATCCAACTTTTTATTCCATTTTATTATAAAATAAGAATTATATATTCTTTTTAATTATAAGGATTACACTGTACATTTCAATTCCATTTCTACCCCATGCAAGCCAATGGATTTGTTGTATATTCTGACAGGTGCTTTCGTAGGATTCATCATCGGCCTCACCGGTGTTGGAGGTGGATCCCTTATGACTCCTATACTCGTTCTCTGTTTTGGAATAGCTCCATCTATTGCAGTTGGGACCGATTTGCTTTACGCGGCAATTACAAAATGCGGAGGCGTTTTTTTCCACAATAGAAATGGAACAATTGAGTGGAAGATCGTAGGATTACTCGCATCCGGCAGTATCCCTACTTCAATTCTTACAATATTCGCCCTCAAATGGCTTACATTTCTGCATTTGGATTACGAAAAAATCATGACACTAACACTAAGTATCATGTTGATAATTACATCGGTGGTAGTGGTCATGAAAGACCGGCTACTTGCCTACATGCATAGCACTGGCGAACTCAACAAGACCCAACCTAAAAGGCGTCAACGTATACGAGCTTATCTGACCTTCATGTGTGGTATTTTATTAGGTTTCGTTGTAACCATTTCGTCAGTTGGTGCAGGAGCTATCGGCGCAGCAGTTCTTTTCTTATTATACCCAGCGAAACCGTCATCATCGATCGTTGGCACGGATATCGCCCATGCGGTACCGCTAACTGCTATTGCTGGTTTCGGTCATATCCAATTGGGCTTCGTAGATTTCCAGTTACTTTGCGGTCTCCTCATTGGTGGTCTTCCAGCTATATACTTGGGAAGCCATATCGGTAAAACGATGCCTGAATCCATACTACGGCCAGTCGTCGCCCTAGTATTGTTCGTTTTAGGTGTAAGATTCGCTTTTTAGGGTTGGTCTGAGTTTCAGCTAGACGTTAACCCTGAAGAATGGGCATACTTCAGGCATAGGATTACTCTTTGCCCGATAATTTTCCTGCCCTGAAGATCTAAAGAGGTTTATTAATACTGATTTTTTCTCATCGAGTCAATCGCTGGAATGCCGGTAAAAGACCCAAAACCAGTGAAAAGTAGTACGCAAAGAACAAATTTTTATACACTTAAATAAGTTCTTTATTCCTCCGTGTCCTCACTTTGTGGTCGATCCACCAATTCAACAAATGCCATTGCCGCTGCATCTCCAGGTCTAAACCCACATTTTAAAATTCTAGTGTAACCACCTGGCCTCTCACTATAGCGTGGTCCCAACTCATCAAACAATTTTGATACCACTAGCCTATCCCTCAATCTAGCAAAAGCCAAACGCCTTTTTGCTAGCGTGTCTTTTTTCGCAAGTGTAATCAACCGCTCAGCAAATCCTCGAAGTTCTTTAGCTTTTGGAAGCGTTGTTTTAATCAATTCATGACGAAACAAGGAAACCGCCATATTGCTAAAAAGAGCTTTTCGATGGCTACTATTTCGGTTTAGTTTCCTACCCGATTTTCTATGACGCATTTTGGTTACCTTTGTAAAATATCAGATTTTGTCTGGATTCCGTCGTTTAGACTCTCAGGCGGCCAATTTTCTAACCTCATTCCCAAGGACAGACCCCTTGACGCTAACACGTCTTTTATTTCCGTTAACGATTTTTTACCCAGATTCGGAGTTTTTAGCAATTCCACTTCTGTGCGTTGAATCAAATCTCCGATATAAAAAATATTTTCAGCCTTTAAACAGTTTGCAGACCTCACGGTAAGTTCGAGATCATCTACTGGGCGCAATAAGATCGGATCAAATTCAGCAGCTTCTTCTTCTTGAACCGTTTCTTCAATATCTTGAAGATCAACGAAGATTGAAAGATGTTCATGGAGAAGTCTTCCAGCATAACGTACGCATTCTTCAGGATCGACCGTCCCATCGCTATCCAATTCAATGATAAGTTTGTCTAAATCTGTCCTTTGGTCTACACGCGCGGGTTCGACAGTGTAAGTAACTCTACTAATCGGACTAAAGCTTGCATCTAATCTTAATACCCCAATTGGCTTTTCCTCCTCATCACTAGGATCAGCAATAGCGGGTCTGTAACCCCTACCTTTTTCGACTTTTATGGTCATATCGAGATGCCCCGACTCCCCAAGATTTGCGATTATCAAATCCGGGTTTTTTATATCGACATCGTGTGACGTAATGAAATCCCCCGCAGTAACAGGGCCAGGTCCGTGTTGATCTAATTTTAAAACAGAATCCTCGTTGCCATGCAACTTCACTGCTAAGGATTTCATGTTAAGCATGATATCCACAACGTCCTCTTGAACACCCTCTATCGCTGTATACTCGTGGAGAACGTTATTTATTTTGATTTCTGTCACAGCAAACCCTGGTATAGAGGACAACAAAACACGCCTCAGGGCATTGCCTAAAGTATGGCCAAATCCTCGTTCCAAGGGCTCTATAACAATCTTCGCGCTGGTCGGAGATGCAAATTTCAGAGTCGATACTCTGGATTTTAAAAGGCTTGAAAAAGCACTTTCCATTGAATTACCTCTAAAGAGCTGAAAACAAATTATTTCGAATAAAGCTCAACGACGAGCTGTTCGTTAATGTCAGAAGACAGATCTGACCTCTCAGGAATCTCCCGAAAAACGCCTGCCATTTCTTTAATGTTGACTTCAACCCAATCAGGAAAACCATATTGCTCTGAAATAGCCAATGACTCCTGTATCCTTTGTTGCTTTTTGGATTTTTCACGTACTCGGATAGCATCCCCACTTGAAACACGATAGGACGGAATATTCGTGAGTTTTTCATTTACTATGATGGCTTTGTGGGTAATTAATTGTCGCGCTTCGGCTCTAGTACTTGCGAAACCCATTCTGTAAACTACGTTATCCAACCTACCTTCGAGCAATGAGAGAAGATTTTCACCAGTTGATCCTTTCTCCCTGGCTGCTTTTTTAAAGTAGTTCCTGAACTGTTTCTCTAAAACCCCGTACAAACGCCGAAGTTTTTGTTTTTCTCTCAGCTGTAATGCATAATCTGACGAACGAGCCCGCTTTTGCCCATGCTGCCCAGGCGGTTGATCTAATTTACATTTCCCATCTAAAGTTTTTCCCCTACTTTTTAGAAATAAATCCGTACCTTCTCGGCGGCTTAATCTGCATGTAGGACCAAGATATCTTCCCATGTTATAAAATCCTCTTTGATTTAGACCCGGCGTTTTTTGGGTGGACGGCAGCCATTATGCGGTATCGGTGTAACGTCAGTAATATTATTTATTTTGAAACCTAGATTATTAAGCGAACGTACTGCTGATTCTCTTCCTGGTCCAGGCCCTTTAATGCGAACATCTAGATTGATCATTCCACATTCTTTTGCAGTGATCCCAGCTTTCTCTGCGGCTACTTGTGCAGCAAACGGCGTACTTTTCCTCGAACCTCTAAAACCAGAACCACCCGACGTTGCCCACGCTATAGCATTTCCTTTGCGATCTGTAATCGTAATAATGGTGTTGTTAAAAGAAGCATGAATATGGACGATTCCATCTGAGATATCTTTTTTTACACGTTTTCTAGAACGTACCGTTGTTACCATCTTGATTTACCTCGAATTGGCCAAATGCTCATCGTTTAATTGGGCGTCGAGGCCCTTTTCTTGTACGGGCATTAGTCCTAGTTCGTTGCCCTCTGACAGGTAAACCGCGCCTATGCCTAATACCTCGAGTGCACCCCAAATCCATCAATCTCTTGATATTTATTGAAATTTCACGCCTCAAGTCGCCTTCAACAGGCAATTTTGCAACTTCTGCACGTAACCGATCAACATCTTCTTCTGTAAGGTCTTTCACTTTTTTATTTGGGCTAATCTCAACAACACGGCACAATTCCCGAGCTGTAGGGCGACCAATGCCGTAAATCGACGTAAGTGAAATCTCTATGTGTTTGTTTTCAGGGATATTGATTCCCGCGATTCGCGCCATTCAACTTCTCTCCTGTTTTAAATTCTTATAATTCCTAACACGTGACAAATACCCAACATTTTTTTTAATCATCCTTGTCTTTGTTTATGTCTTCCATCCTTACACAGGACTCGGATGACGCCCCTTCGTTTAATTATCTTACAATTACGACAAATTTTTTTAACCGATGCTCTTACTTTCATTTTCTTGCTCTAGATATAGGTTACCTAACCATGCCTGTATTTGCCGATTTAGTCTTAAGATTCGCCTTCTTCATCAAACCATCGTACTGCTGCGTCATCATGTGCGACTGTACTTGCGAAATAAAATCCATAACGACAACTACTATGATTAGGAGGGACGTACCTCCAAAATAGAATGGAACATTCCAATAAAGAATTAAAAATTCTGGTAGCAAGCAAACAACCGTAATATAGATAGCACCACATAGGGTCAATTTTGTAAGCACACTGTCAACGTAGTTAGCCGTTTGATGCCCTGGACGTATACCTGGTACAAAAGCGCCCGATTTTTTTAGATTGTCAGCAGTTTCTTTAGAATTAAACACCAAGGCTGTATAGAAGAAACAAAAGAAAACGATTGCAGTAGCATAGAACATAACGTAGATCGGCTGGCCCGGAGAAAGAGTTGATGCTACGTCCTGCAACCAAGCAAACCCGTCTGCATTCCCAAACCAACCAGCTATAGTAGCCGGGAATAAAATAATGCTCGAAGCAAAGATAGGAGGTATGACTCCTGCCATATTCAGTTTCAAAGGCAAAAAACTGGTTTGCCCACCATACATTTTACGTCCTTGTTGCCTTTTAGCATAATTGATAACAATCCGTCTCTGTCCTCGTTCTACAAAAATAACGAACGCAGTGACAGCAATAGCAAGGAAAAATAACACCAGAATCGTAAAAGAACCTAATTCACCTGTCCGCGCTAACTCCAAAGTGCCGCCTATTGCCGAGGGTAGACCGGCTATTATGCCCGCAAATATTATCATGGATATACCATTCCCGATTCCACGCTCAGTAACTTGTTCACCTAACCACATTAAAAATAACGTACCCGAAACTAGGGTAACAGCAGTAATCAACACAAAATGAAATCCAGGGTTAATCACGACTGGTAAACCACCCGCTGTTTGAGTCTGTAAAGCAATCGCTACGCCGATAGCCTGGAATGACGCGAGAACGACAGTAGCATAGCGGGTGTATTGAGTAATAATACGTCGGCCAGATTCACCTTCTTTATGTAGTTGTTCAAGTTTTGGTACTGCATACCGCATCAATTGCATAATTATCGACGCTGAGATATATGGCATGATCCCCAGAGCAAATATACTTAATCGTTTGAGAGCCCCTCCAGAAAACATATTAAACATGTCAAAAATGGATCCACTTTGCTGCTCAAACATGAGTGCGAGTGCTTTAGGATCTATACCTGGCACAGGTATATGAGCACCTAGCCTAAACACAAAGAAAGCGCCCAAGAGAAATAGTAAACGCTGACGTAGTTCAGAAAATTTTCCTGGTTTACTACCTATTAATGGGTTCGGTGTACTCACTTACGCCTCGATCTTGCCGCCAAGTAATTCAATTTGCTTTCTTGCTCCTTTAGAAACATGTATTCCCGTCAGTTTTAGCGGTTTAGTCAGTTCCCCAGAAGCATAAACTTTTACAACTAAAATATTATTCCGGATCAAGTTGAAATTTTTTAAAACTTCCAAATCTATTTTCTCCGCTTCTACGCGACCCAACTCAGATAGACTTATTTCTGCAGTATAACGCTTCTTCCTAGACGCGAACCCAACTTTGGGCAGTCTTCTTTGCAAGGGCATCTGGCCTCCTTCAAAACCTATCTTATGAAACCCCCCGGAACGTGATTTTTGTCCCTTATGCCCTCGCCCACAGGTTTTGCCGAGCGTACTCCCGATTCCTCGGCCAACTCGTTTAGCCTTTTTTTTGCTCCCAGCTGTTGACCTTAAATTGTTCAAAAACATATTTATGATTCCTCGACCCGAAGCATATATTTTATTTTTTTAATCATTCCACGAATCGACGGAGTATCCTCAACATCGACTTTCTGGTGCATTTTTCTCAGACCCAACCCCTTAACACAGGCCTTGTGCGACTTTAGCCTGCCAATTGTACTACGCGTAAGTGTGATACCAATCATGTTTCCAGCCATATTCTCACCCCGTAATTTCTTCCACGGTTTTCCCGCGTTTCGCTGCAATGTAATTCGCGTCAGGCATATTCACGAGCCCTTCTATAGTTGCACGTACAACATTGATTGGATTATTCGTACCAATACATTTTGACAACACGTTATGAATCCCTACAACTTCGAATACTGCTCTCATCGCGCCACCAGCGATGATCCCTGTACCTTCGGAAGCAGGTTGCATATAAACCTTTGCCGCACCAACACGCGAAACAACTGCATACTGAAGCGTATCCCCTTTCAACGACACACGGCGTAAATTCTTTCTAGCTTTCTCCATCGATTTTTGTATCGCTATCGGTACTTCTCTCGCCTTGCTCAAACCATAACCAACTCTACCACCACCATCACCAACAACCGTTAGAGCTGTAAATCCAAATTGACGCCCCCCCTTAACAACTTTGGCGACTCGCCTCACATCGACCAATTTTTCTTGTAAACCGTCAGAATTACCAGGTGTTGAACCGTTAGCCATTTTTGTCCTCTAAAATATTAAGCCAGCTTCTCGCGCTGCATCAGCTAGCGCTTTAACGCGCCCATGATATTTAAATCCAGACCGATCAAAAGCAACATTTTTGATACCAGCGACGTTTGCCTTCTCAGCGATCCTCCTCCCTACAGCAGCAGCAGATTGAACATCGCCCGGATATTTTCCTTTAGACACTATTTTATCCTGCAAGGTCGACGCACTTTCCAGTACACGCGACCCATCTGGAGAAAGGATTTGAGCATATACGTGTTTTGGCGTCCTATACACAGTTAGACGCTCGATACCCAAGGATTTAATTCGAGCCCTACATTTTTTTGCCCTTCTTAGCCGCTTTATTTTTTGCATCTCAAACAAGTCCTATTTCTTTTTAGCTTCTTTTCTAGCAACAAACTCGTCTGTATACCGTATTCCTTTCCCTTTATACGGCTCTGGCGGGCGATAATTTCTAATATCCGCAGCCACCTGACACACCTTTTGTTTATCACATCCTTTTACAAAAATTTGTGTTTGACTTGGTGTTTCAATCGAAATTCCATCTGGTATTTTGTGTTCTACAGGGTGGGAAAACCCAAGAGTCAAGTTTAACACTGAACCCTTTACCTGAGCACGATACCCTACACCTACAAGTTCTAATTGTTTTTCGAAACCGATATTGACACCTGTCACCATATTATTAATTAGCGCTCTAGTAGTACCTGCAACCATTGCTTCGCTTTTTTTACCACTTCGCGGCTTAATACGCACAGTATTTCTATCAGTTTTAACTTCGATGTCCTTACGAACAAGATAGTTAAACTCGCCTTTCCCCCCTTTTATGGATACCTCATTGTCCGTAATACGGACCGTAACCGAGGAAGGTATGGTTATCGGACTATTTGCTACTCTAGACATTGGCGACCCTACTATCGATCATGAGACTAAACAAATCACTTCCCCACCTTGACCAATTTTTCTCGCAGCCCTATCGGTCATAATTCCTCTAGAAGTAGAGATAATTGAGATCCCCAAGCCACCAAGAACAGCAGGAAGTTCATCTTTAGATTTATAGACTCGCAACCCCGGCTTGCTTACTCTTTGGATCTGTTCAATCACTGGACGTCCATGATAGTATTTTAAATCTATTTCCAACTCAGCCTTTTTTCCAACCGGGTTTGTAGTAAAATTATTAATGAATCCTTCCTCTTTTAACACCTTACAAATTGCCACTTTTGGATTCGAGGACGGCATTGACACACTGACTTTTTCAGCACTCTGTCCATTTCGAATACGGGTTAGCAAATCTGCTATAGAATCTGTCAACATTTTTATCTCCTACAAGGTCGTGATGTCATGAAGTTTTTTACCAGCTGGCCTTAACAACACCAGGCACCTCTCCTCTCATGGCGTATTCCCGGAGCTTACTACGCCCCAGACCAAATTTCCTATAAAACCCATGTGGTCGTCCTGTTTCACTACACCGGTTTCTTAACCGGATGGGCGACGCATCTCTTGGAAGACATTGGAGCTTAATCTGCGCTTCAACTTTGGCTTCAACATTTGTATTGGGGTCTTTAATAATGTCTTTCAATTTCCCTCTTCTTTCAGCAAACTTAATTACGGTACGCTGGCGTTTTTTTTCCCTAGCTATAATTGATTTTTTTGCCATCGCCTTTTTAAGTCCCCTTAATCGGTAATTTAAACAACCTCAACAACGCACTTCCTTCTTCATTCGTTGATGCGCTTGTCGTAATAGTGATATCTATCCCTCTGAGCGCATCAATTTTATCGTAATCGATCTCTGGGAAGATTATTTGCTCTCTAACCCCCAAAGAATAATTTCCCCGACCATCGAACGACTTTGGACTAAGCCCTCGAAAATCCCTTATACGTGGGATAGCTATACTAATTAAACGATCGAGAAATTCATACATTCGTTTTCGACGTAGGGTGACCTTACACCCAATTTGCATTCCTTCTCTAATCTTGAAACCTGCTATTGATTTTCTTGCCTTAGTAATCACAGGTTTTTGTCCTGAGATACGTAACAAGTCATCATGCGCAGATTGGATAATTTTTTTGTCGACCACTGCCTCACTCAAACCCATGTTAAGAGTAATTTTTTTAACACGTGGGATCTGCATAACCGATTTATAATCAAATTTTTCAAAGAGTTCTGATTTGATATGCTCGTTATATAATTTTTCTAATCTTGCCATGCCACTTGTAGCCTCAATTAAACATCAACGATTTCTTGCGTCGATTTGAAAAAGCGCACTTTTTTCCCATCCTCTAAAACGCGAGCACCAATACGATCCGGTTTTCCAGTTTCTGGATTATAAATGCCCAGATTAGAAACGTGAATCGGCATTTCCTTTTCTACTATTCCTCCAGATACCCCTTGGTTAGGATTTGGTTTTTGGTTCTTCTTAACCATATTTATGCCTTCGACCAATACCTTTCCGTTAGATCCAATTTGCGATACTTTCCCTCTTTTGCCCCTATCTTTGCCCAAACGCACCACAACTTCATCACCCTGCCTTAATTTACCCATCATATATACCTAATTATTACAATACTTCGGGGGCCAGAGATATAATTTTCATAAAACGTGCTGACCTTAGTTCTCGAGTTACCGGTCCAAAAATCCGCGTGCCAATAGGTTGTAACTGATTATTCAATATCACTGCCGCGTTACCATCGAACCGAATCAAAGACCCATCAAGGCGTCTGACCCCCTTTCTAGTTCTTACAACAACAGCATTGTAAACCTCTCCTTTTTTTACACGGCCCCTAGGGATAGCTTCTTTTATGCTAACTTTAATAATGTCGCCTATTCTTGCATATCGACGATGGGAACCTCCAAGCACTTTAATGCACATAACGTTTCTTGCACCGCTATTGTCGGCCACATCTAGTCTTGACTGCATCTGGATCATATTTTTATCCTGCGCTGAGATTCCTAAACGTTATACTTCGGTAGATTCTATTATTCTATCGATCCGCCAACTCTTTCTCTTCGAGATAGGCCGGCACGGTTTGATGGCAACTAAATCTCCCTCTTTACACCTATTTTCCTCGTCATGAGCTAGCAATTTTGTTGATCGCTTGATGAATTTTCCATATACCGGATGTTGTACTACTCGATCTACCCTAACCGACGTGGTTTTATCCATCTTATTACTGACGACTGTCCCTGTTATGATACTCGCCTTCTCACTTACCCCACTCATGCTTTGGCTCTCTTTAGTTCATTTAAAATGGTCTTAACACGAGCAATTTCTCTACGAACGGATTTAACTTGGTCTGGCCTGGACAACTGGCCACTTCCTTTTTGCATACGTAAGTTGAATTGTTCCTTTCGCAGCTCCATTAGTCTTGCTTCAATCTGTGGTTTTTCTTTTTCTCTAATCTCTTTTGCATTCATCATAACATCGTACGAACTGCGAACTTGGTTCTAACTGGGAGTTTCGCGGACGCTAGTCTAAACGCCTCCTTCGCTAATTCTTCCGAAACGCCTTGAATCTCGTAGAGGACAAAACCAGGTTTGATCTGAGCCACCCAATATTCGACACTCCCTTTTCCCTTACCCATCCGTACTTCTAGTGGTTTTTTTGTGATTGGTTTATCCGGAAATACTCGAATCCATAGTTTACCCCCCCTTTTTACGTGACGGGTGATTGCTCTGCGTGCTGCTTCTATCTGCCTAGAAGTTATGCGTCCACGCCCGATAGATTTTAATCCATATTCGCCAAAACTTACTCGATTCCCCGTAGAGCTAAGACCTTTATTTCTTAGTTTTTGTTGTTTACGAAATTTCGTTCGTTTAGGTTGAAGCATCGCCAATTCCTAGATTATTTACTGTCATTGGTTAATTTTGTCGGCGTAGATTGATTTTCAAAAATCTCCCCTTTGAAAATCCATACCTTTACCCCTAGTACTCCATACGTCGTTTGGGCCTCCGCAAAACCAAAATCGATATCTGCCCTAAGGGTATGAAGGGGCACCCTACCCTCATGGTACCATTCGTTCCGGGCAATTTCCGCGCCGTTTAGCCGTCCGGCAACATTAATCTTAATTCCTTGAGCTCCCAATCGCATCGTGTTGCTTACCGCACGTTTCATCGCTCGGCGAAACATTATCCTTTTTTCAAGCTGTTGGGTAATTCCCTCAGCCACCAACTGTGCATCAAGTTCTGGCTTTCTGACCTCTTCAACGTTCATCTGAACACCGATCCCCATCATGTTTGATACGCTACGTCGAAGCCGATCTATATCTTCCCCTTTTTTGCCAATGACTATACCAGGCCTGGCAGTATAGACAGTTATCTGGGCATTATTTGCGGCACGATTGATTTGTATTTTGCTCACCGCAGCGTGAGATAGTTTCTTTTTTAGAAACGCCCGTACGTTTAAATCCTGCCGCAACATTTCCGGATATTCTTTTTTCCCCGCGTACCACCTAGAGGTCCAATCCCTAACATAACCTAAACGTATTCCTATTGGGTTTACTTTTTGCCCCATGCTTTACACCTACTATTCGTATTCAGACACTTTCAATGTGATATGACAGGTGCGTTTTAAAATGTGGTTTGCCCGCCCTTTCGCTCTAGCTCTAAACCTTTTCAGAGTTCGCCCTTCATCTATAAACACAGAGGAAACTTTAAGCTCATCTATATCTGCTCCCTCATTATGCTCTGCATTGGCAATCGCTGACTCGAGTACCTTTTTTATTATCGAGGCCGCTTTCTTAGTGCTATATTTCAAATTATTAAGCGCTTTTTCTACAGGTAGCCCTCGAATTTGATCGGCGACCAGCCGAGCTTTTTGCGCAGCCATCGGTGCACCTGTGAGTTTCGCTGAAATTTCCATGACTATTTATCTCGACTTTCTATCTGCAATGTGGCCTCGATAAGTCCTAGTAGGGGCAAATTCACCCAATTTATGACCAACCATATCTTCTGTTATTAATATAGGCACATGCTGGCGTCCGTTGTGGATAGCTATAGTAAGACCGAGCATATCTGGCGAAACCATAGACCTTCTCGACCATGTTTTGATCGGTCGCCTATCATTTTCCGAAACCGCCTTTTCAATCTTTTTTCTCAGATGCAAATCCACAAATGGGCCTTTTTTTATTGATCGCGGCACCTTTTATCTCCTCCCTAATTATTTCTGTTTGCGACGTCTAACTATCAATCTGTCAGTCGTTTTATTTGTGCGGGTTTTATATCCTTTTGTAGGTTGCCCCCACGGAGAGACAGGATGCCTTCCTCCAGAAGTTCGACCTTCACCACCTCCGTGCGGATGATCAACAGGGTTCATCGCAACACCCCTAACAGTTGGCCTTTTTCCTCTCCACCGTGAAGCTCCCGCCTTACCTAAAGAAATTAGATTATGTTCAGAGTTCCCTACTTCTCCAATAACTCCACGACAATCCGAGTGGATTTTGCGCACCTCTCCTGATCGCAGCCGAACAGTAGCATACGAACCCTCTTTAGCCAATAACTGCGCTGTAGCACCAGCGCTGCGTGCTATTTGGGCGCCTTTTCCAGGCTTAAGTTCAATGCAGTGTATCTCTGTTCCTACCGGTACGTTACGAATCGGCATACAGTTCCCTATTTTTACGGGTGCTGATTCAGCGGAAACAATCTCCTGCCCTATTTGAACTCCTTTGGGAGCAACTATGTATTTACGTTCACCATCCTGATACAAAATTAACGCTATGTTTGCTGTTCTATTTGGGTCATATTCAATCCTTTCCACAACCCCTACAATATCAGTCTTATCCCGTTTAAAATCAATGATGCGGTAACTTTTCTTATGCCCGCCGCCCCGATGCCTGTTTGTTATCCGTCCCTGATTATTACGCCCCCCACTCTTATTCTTTTTATCCGTTAAACGTTGAATTGGTCTTCCCTTAAAAAGCCCTCTCGTTTTTACCTTAACCACAAAGCGGGAGCCAGGCGAGGTTGGTTTTGATTTTGTAACAGGCATTCTCAGTTAACCTTCAATAAATTTTTATTATGTCCAAGTGGTCGTTAAGCAGTCGCAAAATCGATATCGAAACCTGGTTTTAACTTTACGTATGCTTTTTTCCAATCTGGTCGTTTGCCTAAGTATTTTCCAAACCTTTTAGATTTACCTGTAACGATCAAAACCTGTACCTTGTCAACTTTTACATCAAAAGCAAATTCCACAGCACCCTTAATTTCCAATTTAGTGGCATCTTTGGAAACTCGAAACACAAACTGGCGATCTGCATCCGCCCCACGGGAGCTTTTTTCAGATACTATTGGCGCCTTAATTATCGTAATTAGTTTTTCCGGTGTCATCCTAGGCGTTCCTCAACATCTCGTATGGCATCTCGGGTCAAAATAACTTTTTTTGACCCTATCAAATTCAGTGGATTTAGGCCACCTGAGGTACAAACATCAACGTTCGGAATATTTCTAGATGCTAGCGATAAATTCTGATCGCTGCTTTTAACAACAATAAGCGCCTCAGACGTATCGTTCTGCTTCAGTAGATCAGCAAGCAGCTTTGTTTTAGGATCTGCTGGTGACAAGGATTCACTCACAAACACACGCTCTTGACGCAATAATTCCGAAAAAATCGAACGCATCCCTGCACGATACATTTTCTTATTCAGTTTCTTATCGTAAACCCTTGTACTGCTAGCGAACGTTACTCCCCCGGATCGCCAAATTGGGCTGCTACTTGTTCCACTACGCGCTCGGCCAGTTCCCTTTTGCCGCCAAGGTTTACTACCACCACCCCGAACATTCGCGCGACTTTTATGACCCTTTGTACTCGATCGAGCTCTTGCAAGGTATGTAGTCAAAAGCTGATGTACTAACCCTTCATTATAATCTTGTCCAAATACCGCTTCTGACACATCGACCAATTGAGCCGAGTCGCCTTTAGTAAGCGGAGGAATAGTAAGCGACATATTTTATCCTTTCCTTATTTTTTTGTGGCTGGCAAGATAAAGACGTCCCCACCTTTAGGCCCGGGTACAGCACCTTTAATAAGAATGAGATTCCGATCACGATCGAGCTTAGCAATCCTAAGGTTTTGAGTAGTTGTCTTTACCGCCCCCATATGCCCTGTCATTTTCTTCCCTTTGAATACTCTCCCCGGGTATTGACATTGGCCAATTGAACCGGGCGCACGGTGAGACAACGAATTCCCATGGGTCATATCCTGGCGTTGAAAATTATTTCGCTTGACACTCCCTGCGAACCCCTTTCCGATAGTTTTACCTTTTACATCGACAAACTGTCCTTCCTCAAAAATATCCACCCCAATCTCCGATCCTATCTTAAATTTTTCCAGCGCACTATCAGTTCCCACTCGAAACTCGCATAAACCAGAACCTGCGACCACATTAGCTTTAGCGAAATGTCCCGCCATTGATTTTGAAACCTTGGAGGATTTTTTTTCGCCAGCAGTGACCTGTATCGCTCTGTATCCGTCACACTCGGGTCTCTTAACTTGCGTTACCCGACAATTCACTATTTTGATCACCGTAACAGGAATCGAAACACCTTCTTCTGTAAAAAGCCGCGTCATTCCGCGCTTCTGTCCAATCAAACCTACCGCCATCAACCTAACCCCCAACGCGCTCTAGCTCTATAACAGTCACAAACTAATTCAACTTAATCTGTACATCTACTCCAGCAGCCAAATCTAGCTTCATTAGAGCATCAACAGTTTTATCCGTAGGATCCACAATGTCCATCAGTCGTTTGTGCGTTCGAATCTCATATTGATCTCGTGCGTCTTTGTTAACGTGAGGAGAAATCAAAACGGTATATCTTTCTTTTTTTGTAGGCAACGGGATCGGACCGACTATTTGTGCCCCCGTCCTTTTTGCAGTATCTACTATCTCACTCGCTGATTGATCAATGAGCCTATGGTCGAAAGCTTTAAGTCTTATCCTTATTCTTTGTTTTGACATTTTTATTCGAATATTTTGGAGACTACACCAGCACCCACCGTACGACCACCTTCACGT
>CAZZET010000020.1:0-48316 GCA_964653275.1 uncultured Methylococcales bacterium | reverse complement strand
TCGGAGCCGGCGATCCCCTTTGGCCATCATCTACCCGAAACCCGAAAAATCGTCGAAATCACTACTCTAGTGTACTTTTGAAACTCCAAAAATACCAATTTTTGATCCGAGAACGTCACATTTGACAACTTACAGGTCCTTCCGTACATTTCCATTTGACCAAGAAGGGCGTTTATTTTTCTTACCCTCTACCCTCAAAACTATAAAATCAAAATAATCATTACGCGAGAATTACGCGACTTAGATCCATTTATTACCTTAAAATGGATTTGCCTGGATATACCCGATTTTTTAATTATTAATAAAAACAGTAAGTTGAAATTTTCTACCAAATCCTTTTTCTACTGGAATAATCTTGTATAGATTATTCCGTGGGCCCAAAAAAACACATGAACTTTTCCAAAGAACCCGACAATATTAGAGCAATCCAGTGGTGTGATGAAGGTCTAATGATTTTAGATCAACGCAAACTACCTCACGATGTTAGTTATGAAATTGTAACTACTGCCAAGCAAGTGGCTGATGCAATACAAACGATGAAAGTTCGTGGCGCTCCAGCTATCGGCATAACTGCTGCGTACGGTGTTGTTTTAGCTGCGCGAGAACGTTATGTTTCAAATCCCATAAATTGGAAAAATAAAATTGATGAGGAATTAAATTTGCTCGCGGGTGCTAGACCTACAGCAGTTAATTTGTATTGGGCTATTCGGGTTATGCGCGACCTGATAGGAACTATCGAATCTGATCCGGTTCCTCCTCTTCTTGACCATGCCCTTCGTCTCCACGAAAACGATATTATCGCAAATCGGAGAATGGGGGAGTTAGGTGCTGATTTACTAACTGATCCCGCTGGAATCCTAACCCATTGCAACGCTGGATCGCTTGCAACAGGCGGATACGGTACTGCTTTGGGCGTAGTCCGCTGTGCCTACAGAAGGGAACCGAAAATGATTTATGCCAGTGAGACCAGGCCGTGGTTACAGGGTGCAAGATTGACGGTTTGGGAGCTGCAACAGGATAAGATTCCAGCAACGCTAATTGCTGATTCCACTGCGGCTAGTTTGATGCACGCTAAGAGAATCAGTTGGGTTATAGTTGGCGCCGATAGAATTGCAGCCAATGGGGATGTTGCGAACAAAATAGGTACTTATTCGCTTGCCATTTTAGCAAGGCATCACAAGGTTAAATTTATGGTTGTCGCGCCTACGTCAACGATTGATTGGGATATACGATCAGGTAGCAAAATAGTTATCGAAGAACGGGACTCACGGGAGCTGTTGATGGATTGCTATCTTAGGCAAGACAGCGTCATCAATGCATGGAATCCAGTTTTTGATGTCACACCAGGAGCATTGATCGATGCTATTGTCACCGAAAAAGGGGTGGTGCTGAATCCGAATCTAAACCGGATGAACAAACTGAATCAACAGGATACTATAGAAGGATAGTGCGTTTTGTGCGGATCGATCAACTCTTAGGTCACTTTTTTCAGGGCAACACGTATATCTGTGTTCTCTGCGGTTTTGCCACAGAAAAACCCGAGTTAGTCCTCATGGGGTTTATACGCATTGATTAATTCCTTCTGAGTGCTGGCTGGTACCTCTTCGTAATGACTGAATGCCATAGTATAACTACCTTCACCCCCGGTTATGGACTTCAACGTAGATTGGAAACTATTCAACTCGCTAAGCGGTACTTGGCTAGAGATGACAATATTTCCAGAAGATCGTGTTGAGGTGCCGTTGATCCGCCCCCGTTTTCCAGCAAGGTCCCCCGTAATATCACCCATACACTGATTGGGTGCAGTTATTTGAATATTAACTATGGGTTCTAATATAACTGGCTTAGCTTTGTTCACAGCATCCAGAAACGCTTTTTTACCCGCAGCAACGAATGCAATCTCTTTTGAGTCGACCGCATGGTACTTGCCATCGTATACGGTTACTCGAATGTCTTGCATCGGATGGCCAGCGATTGCTCCTGCGTCCATAACTTGCTTCACGCCTTTTTCCACCGCAGGAATAAATTGGCCTGGAATAGCGCCACCGACGATTTTGTTGACGAACTCAAAGCCAGCGCCATGTTCCAGTGGTTCCACTTTAAGAAACACTTCACCAAACTGGCCCGCACCACCGGTTTGCTTTTTATGCCGAGAGTGCCCTTCGGTGGGTATACTGATCGTTTCTCTGTATGCAATACTCGGTGGATGGGTTTTTACTTCCACGTTGTACCGATCTTTCATCGTTTCTAACACAATACGTAAATGTAGCTCTCCCATGCCTCGAATGACTGTTTCATTAGTGATGGCATTGTGTTCGATACGGATTGTTGGATCTTCTGCCGCCAGTTTGTGAAGTGCATCCGAGAGTTTTTGTTCGTCACCCCTGCGGGTTGTTTCTACTGCGATGCCTAACATGGGAGGTGTACATTCCATTGGCCGCAGATGGAAAAAGTCTTCGTCATGGGAATCGTGTAAAACTGCGTCGTAATGTATTTCCTCGACCTTAGCTACCGCGCATATATCACCCGGTACTGCTTGTGGGATTTCAGAATGCCCTTTTCCCTGTAATCGGAGCAGATGCGTGGTTTTAAATGGTTTCCTACCATCGCCAATATAAAGTTGGGTGTTGTTGGTGATGACCCCTTGGTGAACGCGAAAAACACCCAGCTTTCCTCGGTAAGGATCAACATTGACTTTGAATACATGAGCAAGCGAATGACGGTTTTGGTCGGGGGTAACCTCAATTTCTTGGGCGTCGTTTCCTTCTCCCAGCAGAAATTGTGGTGGATTACCCTCGCTTGGATTGGGCATGAGGCGATCGATTACATCCAACAATTCGGCAATTCCTGATCCTGTTCGGGCGGAAACAAAGCAGACAGGAATCAAGTGGCCTTCACGAAGTGCCTTCTCAAAGGGGTCGTGTAATTGTTTTGGGTCGAGTTCCTCGCCTTGTTCCAGATAAATCTCCATGAGCTTTTCATCAACTTCGACCACTTGATCAATAAGCTCGCTGTGTGCTGCTGAGACAGAAGAGATATCGGTTGCATCCGATGCCGGATTAAAAAAACAATCAATGACTTCGGTTCCATTTTTGGCTGGAAGATTTATTGGAAGGCATTCATCGCCAAAACTTTCCTGAATTTGATTCAGTAAAACACCCAAATCAGTGTCAGGCGAATCAATTTTGTTGATAATGATCAGTCGGCATAACTGACGATTAGAAGCACACTCCATTGCTCGTTGGGAAATCATTTCGATTCCATTTTGAGCATTAATAACGACACCCACGGTTTCGACCGCTGTTAACACATTGATTGACCGTGAAAATAAATCAGGATATCCTGGCGTATCAATAAGGGTAATTTGCTTGCCCTGATATTCTATGTGGCAAAGGGCGGCGTCTAAAGAATGGCCTAAGGTTTTTTCTTGGGGGTCAAAGTCACAAACCATAGTGCCACGTTCAAGGCTCCCCCGGCTATTAATAGTCCCGCTATGCAACAATAAAGCTTCTGTTAGTTCGGTCTTTCCACTACCCGCATGCCCGACCAAGGCAATATTACGAATGTCTTCAGATGTGTAATTATCCATCTAATCCTCCGCGTATTTTTGTTATGTGGAGCTTTTGCTTATTGTTACTTTAACTCAAAAGCACTCAAGTTGACTATCGATTGGGAGCACAAACTGATAAGGATGAGTGGATCTGTAGGACGGTGGAGAAATTAAATCCGAACTAGGCTAATCATTTCGATAATCAATAATATTATTGTGCGCGCGATGTTTTTGAGTGCTGTAAGGAGTAGATGTAAGCTTACTCAGTGATTTCGAAAAGATCGGGAGTTATATGCGGTGTAATGGCGTTCAGGATGAGTTGATGAATTTTGGGATTGCCGGCGATAATGTTTCCTTGAGACAAAACGTCTTCGCCATTCCTAAAGTCTGATACCATTCCGCCTGCTTCGGTAATGAGTAAAACCCCTGCAGCCATATCCCATTCTCGCAGTCCAATTTCCCAAAAACCGTCAAGTCTTCCATCGGCGACATAGGCAAGGTCCAGGGCGGCTGAGCCGGCGCGTCGTATATCGGTTGCACCGACGAAAAGACTTCGAAACATGGCTAAATAAGTGTCTAGGAATTGGTGTTTTTTAAAGGGGAAACCCGTCCCCAGTAGTGCTCCCTTTAAAAATGCCTGGTTGGTAACCCGCATTCGACGATTGTTCATCATGGCGCCTGATCCGCGGGTTGCTGAGTACATTTCCTGTCTTAGCGGATCATAGATGGCGGCATGTTCGAGCACATCTTTATGCTTGACAGCAATGGAAACGGCAAATTGAGGAAAACCATGTAAAAAGTTTGTTGTCCCATCTAATGGATCAATGATCCACATATAATCATTTCCGGCTTGGTGTCCACTTTCTTCCGCTAAAATTGAATGATCCGGATACGCCTTTCGAATATTGTGGATTATTTCCTGTTCTGCGCGGTAGTCAACCTCGCTGACAAAGTCGTTTGCCCCTTTCTCACTAACTCTTAAGCTATCAACTTTATCCAACGAACGTGAAATGACTTCACCGGCACGCCGCGCTGCACGTGTGGCAATATTGAGCATTGGATGCATTTAGGACTTCCCGGAACAAGGAAAACCGAAAATCATACCAGATATCTGATAGAATTTCTGATTTTAAAAAGAATGGGTATTCCTTGCTGGCAAACCTGAGAATTATTTTGGTTGAAACATCCCATCCGGGGAATATTGGAGCCGTAGCCCGAGCTATGAAAAATATGGGCTTGTGTACTCTTTACCTGATTTCACCAAAGACTTTTCCTAGTGCGGAAGCCACTGTGCGGGCTTCTGGGGCAGATGATATCTTGTGCTCGGCCCGGATCTGTAATACCTTAGACGAGGCGCTTGATGACTGTAGATTAGTGATTGGGGCCAGTGCTCGTTCACGTAGTATTGCTTGGCCTGAAGTAGACCCAGGTGACTGTGCCGAAATGATTGTGAACAGCGCTGTGGATACCAATATTGCGTTGTTATTCGGTAGAGAACATTCCGGGCTTACCAATGCAGAGTTGGATCGTTGTCACTATTTATTAAAGATTCCTACGAATCCGAATTTTAGTTCATTGAACCTAGCATCGGCAGTGCTTGTCGTAGCCTACGAGCTGTTTCGTTGTATGGGGAAGTCCCAAATGAGGGGAGGCCCCGAGCTAACTTATGCAACGGCAGGACAAATAGAATCTTTTTTTCAACACCTATACCAGACTTTGTGTGAACTTAGATTCATACACCCGGATAGGTCGCGTTCGATTATGCGGCGATTACGACGTCTGTTTATTCGGACTCGGCTTGAAAAAAAGGAGATTGATATTTTACGAGGTATCTTGAGTGCTGCTCAGGGTAGAAAAGATCGAGACCGAAAACTTAAGTAAAGACTATTATGTATGATCGGATAAAAGAGGATATAGATTGCGTATTTGAACGTGATCCAGCGGCTCGGACGGTATTTGAAGTTGTCACGGCTTACCCCGGATTTCATGCCATCTTGATTCACCGAATAAGCCATTGTTTCTGGGAAAGTGGTTTTAGATGGTTTGGGCGGTTTCTTTCGCATTTCGCTCGTTGGATAACAGGGATAGAAATTCACCCCGGTGCCCAGATGGGACGACGGTTATTTATCGATCATGGGATGGGTATAGTGGTTGGCGAAACATCGGTCATAGGCGACGATTGTACACTTTACCACGGTGTAACTTTGGGTGGGACAACCTGGCAAAAAGGCAAGCGACATCCGACATTGGGCGCTGGAGTTGTAGTGGGTGCCGGGGCCAAGATACTTGGCCCAATTAAAATAGGGGATAACGCGAGAATCGGTTCCAATACGGTAGTTTTAAAGGATGTCTGTGATAATGCTACAGTGGTGGGAATTCCAGGGCATGTGGTCAGTTCTAAAAATCCCGGCAGCCGTGCACGGACTAAATTTGCCTCGAAGATTGGTTTCGATGCCTATGGTGCAACAGTGGATATGCCAGACCCGGTTGCCAATGCGATCAACAAAATGTTGGATCACATCCGCAAAATGGATTGCCAACTAGACGCCCTAAAACAGGTCCTCCAAGAAAACGGGATCGATCTTAAGGATATTCCCATTCCTGAGATGGATCGCTGTGAAATAGAATCTGGAGATGAGGCCTAGCCCACATTTCTCACAAGCTTTCTACTGCGGAACCACAAAGCCGCGTATTGCCTGCGTTGCACTCGATTTGGGTGCTCAGCGTACCGCAAGTACGCCTCCGCGCCCAAACCTTCGCGCGCCTTGTCACACGCACCCTTGTGGTCCCTCGCTACGAAAGTTGTGAGAAATGCGGGCTAGTTCCAAGCTAATCGCCCTTAAAGCGTGTTGGCATAGCAAAATGGATTCCCGGAAAGTAGTGTGGCAATAGTTTTAATTTGGCGCTTGCAACCAACACAGCCATTAAAATGGACGTGGATGTATTGAATATGAGTTTGACAGATCCTCAAGATCCACTATTAACGCGGCCGACAAACGAGGCCGTTGAGAAAGGAATTGTCCTGGTGGCGACCGATCCCAATAGCTAAGTGTCTCGAAAAAAATTATAACCCATTACTTCCCCGAATAGCTTGTCATCGTAAAGATACGGTTCCAACTGACATTAGCCCGCCAATCTTCTGCTAATTCAAAGCTTCTTCGCTAATAAGAGCGGATCTCTAAGAGTGATCGGTCATCGAATCCACAGTCTCCAAAATCTTACTATGGAAAGCCAAAACACAACGTATATTCCGGATGAATGTTCAAAATCAAGAGTTGCTTGTACTACTGGAGCTCCATGGCTTTTAGTGTATCCATGCCAGATATAGTCGGTGGTGACTCTCAAACTACCACTCAATTCGGATATCTTTTTTAATTCTGGGTTGCACGGCGAGGAAAATAACGAAAAAACGAGCGGAAGAAACCTGCGTGCCATAGCGTTATGACATCAATCTTCTCAAAGAAGATGTTCGGAGTGGTTATAGATCAATTCACAAATATAGAAAAAATGACTAGCATTGAGCTATGAAAGTCTTACCTAACTGCCTATTTCAAATGGATCGATTCAACGCTACCATACTGACTAACACAATCGATAGCAGAACGTTAAGTATCCCTCTGGTTCGGGAACCCCAATGCAAAACAGACAAAACTATGGCCAAAATTAACGAGCTTAATTCAATTATGTGTTCTTTTGCGAATTTCCCGTCATATGCCACATTCTGGAGACCCGATGTTTTTGCGAAAAGTGCAATAAAAAACGTTATTGATAGCGTGATGGTTCCTAAGTAAAGCAACCAGTTCGCCGTATCACGAAAACTTTCTTTTTTTACTAAAATCCCTAGGAGCTCCGTTATAAGAAAGCATGCTAACAAGACAATCGGTAGAAATAAAAAAAAATTATCTAGAGTCATTATTCCACCCATGTATACGAATGGAGCCTTAATCTGTTCGGAAAAATTTATTTCCGAAATACTGGCCAAAAATTCGTCGATCCACCCTAACAGCCCAAATCCTTCCCCGCCATGCCCACTATGTACTTGAAAAATAAAGTGTTGATGGGTTACGAGTAGTTCAGTAAAAGTTTTCATGCTAGCTAATGGATAAAATACTGTTAAAAAAAAGCAACAGTATACAAGCAAATCGTTAGCTAATGGAGTGGTCCATAGTTTACTTAGGTATTTTGCATCTCTTTTTCAGATGATCTTTGGCGTGTCTCCCATCGCCAAGTTTTCAATATAGCATCGCAATACTTACAGCTTTTCCCGTTCAGACGTATTGCAAATGAATTGGGTCTAGTGTTTTCTGAGTCTCTATCAGTTTTTTCGGTTCATGAATGCTAGCGAGAAGTAATGGGCGAGCGGGCGGCGATTGATATTACTATCGATATTTACCGTTTTGGCTGGTATGTTCTCCGTGTAAAGCAAGTTAGATAGGGGACGCAGCGATTAAACTAATGAATCAGAGGCTGCATTGATTGGAACAGTTGTCTGCCCATTGGGGTGAATCGGGCTGTTTTCTCTAAGGTGCTGTAACCTTCAAAAAATTTTTCTTCAAAATGAACCAGCTGGGATTGAAAGCCTAATTCGGGAAACCGCGCGACAACTTTGCGCGATACGCTTACGTTTCTGCTGAGCACGAACGTTGCGTGAAGAATCTGAAACAGCGGTCTGGAATCTGGACGCAACGGGGCTTGATTCATTTCAAATGGATTTTCCAGGATTGGATCATGGGCCATAGTGGCATTCAAGGTTAGATGTGACAATTCGTGAACCAGATGTTCAAGAAAGTATGCGACATGGTTTTTTACTGGCAATCTGATGAAAATTGCTCCAAACACGGCAGGTGAAGAAAGGCCAAAATATCCCTTTCCGCCAAATAACTTGACGCGAGTTACGATTTCGTCAAATTCTTTTCTAAGTTTTGGTTCGACTAATTTTAATAATTTGAGGGCCTTCCTAATTGAATCACTGTATTCGGAGGTATCCGTGGCAATAATAGGATTTAAAACTAGTTTTTGTTCTTGGACGCCTTTTATTTTTTGTTGACGGACATCCTTGATAAATGGTTTTTCCCAAGGTTCAGTCAATACCGATCCAATTCGAAAATTACCGTCAAGGAAATCTTCGTCCGATGTTATCTGAAAATCTTGAAGTACATCCAGAACGTCGGTGACTTGGCCCGAACAGAGAGCCTCTGTCAATTGAGATAATGCGCTGAAGATTGCCGGCGAAAAACGACTACTCACATCAAACTGACGAATCCTGTTTGTGATATGACTAAGATCTATATTTAACCCTTCCGATGCCGAATCGAGAGAATTTAATAGCTGATGCTTCATTAAGCTTTTGTAGCTTACAAGGACTAGTTTGACTTGTTTTGGCGCCGGAACCGCAGTGAAACAATCGCTACCAACTAGAGTTAATTCAGCTGGCGATGACCAGATTCGTTCAGCCTGTTGCATCTGGTTAGATGGAGTTTCTGTAAGGTTTGTAACCGTGGGAGCGATCACGCGTCAACCTCAGAATCGTTTCGGCGATTTCCTCGCTTTTCATCAGCGCTGGTAATGCCGACCAGAAGTTGGTTGTGTCACTCCCAAAGGTAACTAGACCAGAATGCTCTGACTTATTGGCATCTATAATGGGGTCAGGATCATAAACTCCCAGAGTATGTCGTAAATCATCGATTTCGTCGTAGTCTCCGGTTAAATATAGCCAACCTTTCTTTTCGCCTCCATGCAACTCGATATATTTCCGAAGGTTTTCTGGTGAATCATTGGCCGGGTCCAGAGAAATGGACAACATAACCGTACTCTTCCCAACACGGTTTCCTAGTTCTTTGTATACTTTTCTTAGGTTGAAGGTGCTGGGGCCGCAGATGCCGTCACAGCGGGTATACATGAAATTGATAATAACCGTTTTATCCTTAACTAAATCATCGTAGAAGTGTACGAATTGTCCGTGTTGGGTCTGTAAAACAATGTTAGGAAATTTGTCTGAAATCTTACCGGTGTTTCTATGTGATTTTGATTGCTCATTCTTGACACTATTCGATGAATATTGGTCGATTTTATAGGGTTTGTCTGCGGCCATAAAAAAATAGACACCTAGAACACCCCCAATAATTGAAGCGATCAAAACTACTTTCGAACTATAGGATTTTTTAAAAAAATTCATCATTTTTCCTTTTAAACCACATTAATTGCCGTTGTCCTCATATCGGCTAGAAACCGACACGTCGCTCATAGAGGGCGACGTGCCGGATTTTATTGATGTCCATTTAACACGTTAATTGTCCAAATTGTTATTAAGCTCATTAATGCTTTTTTAAAGCTACTTCTTTTTTCTCCTCCTACGCATTTTTTTATTAGTACTTTTTTTACCTTTGACCGGTGGCATGGTTTGACCTCCACGTTCAAAGTCAGTGTTTGGAATGCCGACTCCTCGATCTTCCAAGCGGTCTACATCGCCTTCCTGATTAAAGAGGAGGTCATTCGCATTCGGTTCTTCGGGCATACCAGAATTTTGTTCGGCGGTAAATCCGTATTGATCTTCAAAATCAGTCGAGCTATGGGGACGTATCCCATTGTTCATGCTTTTTTGCCCTTTCTCACGAGGGTCGAAAACGTGCATCATCCGAATATCTTCGTGTTCTAAATTGTGACAGTGGAAGACAAAAGGACCTTGAAATGTTCTGAATTTTATAAAAAATTCGCTTTCACCACCGGGAAATAGTGGCGAGACATCGACTTGGTGTCCTTTAAAGGACTGAGGCGGAGTTTTACCATTAAATTTTTGTATTTCGTGTCCTTCCAGGTGGATGTGAATCGGGTGGCACCAGCCTCCGCTGCTATTTTTAAAAATCCAGCGTTCAGCGCTATTCAACAGAGGAACGGCATCGCTTCTTCGTGGGCTGAAAAAGGTATTATTGATTTGCCATGCTCCGTTTCTCCGCACAAACTCAAATTCACGAGTTGCACAAATTTCATCTTCGGTGATTGCGTTGACTGGCCTGATCTTCGTTCCGACATCAGCACTGATTCCGGTGTCCGTCTTGTTACCTTCAACGATAAATTTGATGAGCGGAGTGGGATTGTCGGGATCAAGCTTATCGAAACATCTCCCATCATCCTGCTGGCGTACGTTTTCAAGATAACAGATATCAGGGGCATCGCTAAAATCAATGATACAATCAAACCGTTGCGCCGTCCATAGATCAAATTGTTGAAGGCTGATCGCTTTTGGAAATTCCCAAGTATCCTGTCCGATTTGGATAAAAGGTTGGCCAGTGCTCAGGCGGAGGGTATAAATTCTTGCATTGGAAGCATTTAAGAAACGAAATCGGTATTTACCCCGTTTAACCTTGAAGAAAGGTTGAGCGACACCGTTGACAGTAAAAACATTTCCGACCCGGCCGTTATGGTCGAGAAAATCGTAAACCAAGGTTCCATCTGGGTGGAATAGTTGATCCTGCAGGGCCACTGGCACGTCGAACTCTCCGTAGACTTCAGGAAGTACCCCGTCGGAAATCAATTTTTCTTCCAGGTCGTCTTTTACAAGATAGAATGCTGCCAAACCACTACTCACAGTGAAACCGGTGATGTCCATGCCGTGGTCGTGATACCACATAGTAGTCGGAATGCTGCTGACTTCAAATTCACCGTTGTTTCGGGGGTCAGTTTGAGGGTATTTTGGTGATTGGTTCGTTCGGGGGGCAATATTGGGATAGTAATAGTCCCGTGTTTTATCCTGTAAAACATAAAAATCTGGATATCCGTCCGAATGTGCTGGAGTATGATCGCCATGTAGATGAACCGACGTTTCAGCGGGTAATTGGTTGTGAACGCGTACGACGGCTGGTTGTCCGTTACGGGCCAGAATAGTTGGCCCAGGAAATGTGGCTTTGGCGTTAACATTGGCACCAGTGTCAGCGTAACCAAAAATAGGTGTATCGATATTGGGTACGAATTGGTGTGTGCCCTCCTTCATCGTTAGCGAATACAATTCTTCTCCGTTGGGGCCGTTTCCATTCGTGAAACGATCCCATCGGTTTTCACGTGGATTATTGTTGGCAGCTTTATGGATTGGATGGTTTTGGAAAAATTCTGGTGCAATGCCATGGAACACCGCATTCGATCCGACCCGCGCATCCATGGAACCAGGAATCGGGGCAAGTGTCGTTTGCTGTAATACTTGTGGCTTAGGCATTGGCACTTTGAAAGGTGTGAACTTTGGCTTGAAACCGTCGACCGAGGTGCTTTCTTTAGATCTTGCCAATAAAACCCGCGTTAACGGCGTCATCGATGCTGCCCCACTTGCACCAATTACTACGCCCCCTTTTAAAAATGATCTTCTGTCAAATTTCATGATTTTTCCTACCTTTATACTAATTTTCAGTAAATAACCTCGTGTTATTCGATACGGCTTCTACCCAGCATGACTGACCGGAAGCACCTTGCAAAAGCGTCAACTGATATGTTATATGAAGTAAGTATTGGCAATTAAAGCACATTACAAGACAAAATTCATTGCCCTTTAGTACAGTTTTATTGCACTAATAATGGCCGAAGGGATAGTGCCTAAATGGACATCGCCACAAAGAATATCGAAGCAGTTTTGAGCGCTGTGGGGGACCCACCTATGACTGCTTAAAACAACACAATGCAATCAATAGCGCATAGGGTATTGATTGCGTTGTGTGGAAACGTGTACTCGGGTCGAGGTGTTCGTCAATGCAAACTTGGGATAAATTGGGAGATTATTAGACTTACCGAAATGTATATATTCCTATGATATCTTTGGACACTATATCTGCGTGATCGTGACAAAAAAGATACATTAAAAACGTTCTTGATCGGGCTGGAGAAATCGGGCCGCCACTAAAAGTTCTCTCTGCCTAACGTTTTAATGCGATAGTTCTAAGTTTTCCAGACTGGAAATGCAATCGAGACTACAGTTAGGTTGTCCTAGAAATAAAATTGTTTTTACTATGGAGAACAGCGAACTTATTTCAAGTGGAGCAAACAGGTTGATCTTGATCGTTGGTTCTTCGTTTTACTATAAGCAATACCGTTCCTCGGGGAAACCCGTTTCGATGTATATTCCTTGGAAGAAACTGAAGCAAAGGGGAGAAAGCAGTATTATTGACACATTTCATTTCGAAATTATTTTTTTCGAATTGCTTGCAAATTGTTTCAGTTTTTCGGTAGTACGTGTGCTCGTTCATGTATCGGTAGTACACATCCGTAGCTTTCCAAAAAGATTCATCTTTCGTCTCCGGCCAGGGACTCTTGGGTCCACATGAAAGCAAAAGCATTATCGATATCCAGTACTTCCGAATAGAAACTTTAGGTAGCCAGTGCACTAAAGGCATATGCAAGTGGCTTTCCCAGATGTTTTTTGCTCCTGGAAAGCAGTGAACACCGATACCCCCCGAAATTGTTAACCTTGCTTGTTCATTTAGCATTTCGTCCAAATTAGCGACATGTTCTAAGACTTGTTCGGAAAAAATAAGATGAAAGTAACCGTCTTTGAAATCAGCTAACTCGGTTACGGGTTTCAGAATAGATTTCGGCGGGAGCCCACGTTGTTCAAATAGTGTGAAACCGTTTGACATAGTTGTAAGGTCAATATCGACACCAAATGCATTGAAGCCTTTCTCGCGGAGCTTAGCTACAGAACGCCCCCTCCCACAACCCCAGTCGAGAATGTTAATGTCCTCTGGTTTCATTTCGGGAAATCGTTTGAGAAATGAGTTCAATTGTCCGAGAACGGTAGGGTTCACATTGTAGGAAGTCAGTTCCTCTTCTGTTAGCTCATCGTGTTTTGTGCCCATATTCAGATTTATCGATTTTTAGAACGAGGCAAAAGCGGGATGAGAGCTGGGCTGCGAATTGGGAGAAATTAAAATATGCTTGGTTTTCTCCCGGATTTTGTAATTTGGATCCCGTTTTTTGTCCTCAGGAGATTAAGAAAGGCAGGATCAATGGCCTGCCAAAGGGAATTGGATTATAGGCTACTAAAATAAGCTGCTAGGTTGTCGATATCAGCGTCACTCAGGGGTTTGGCCATTGGATTCATCATAGGATCCTTGCGAGTACCGTCCCGAAATGCCTTCAATTGCTTGACCAAATAAGCGTTTTTCTGGCCAGCCAAGTTCGGCCACATCGAGTTTTTACTCTTTCCGGTGGCTCCGTGACAACCGATGCAACTGGCAGCCTTTGTTTTGCCAGCTACTGCATCGCCTGCAAGTACAGCTCCTGTGTTGCTCAACAAAACACATACCATCAATATATCTGTGATTTTCTTCATTGTCATTCTCCAATATATAAAAATTTATAGGTTCAATTTGAAAAATTACGCAAACTTGGCAATCTTTGTAAGCCGTTATAAACATGTGTAAACAAGGCTTAGCGCCGGCCTTTATTGGGCTGATCTAAAACAATTGAGTGTGGCAGTTTTTCCTCTCGCTTGCTGCTGAGGTCTAATTCTAGTTAGTTAACCCAAACCTCTTCTATTGTACGGCTTTAACAAGCCATCCCGCCTATATTCCTAGTAACTATTACTCTTTTTTTTGAGTTTTTCAATTTTTGCCAACACGCGTTTAACACGTTTTACACTTTCAAGTGCTTGCTCGTGGGTAGAGTCCAATTCTAAAGTGTTTTGCCATGCCGCTAATGCCTGTTTATAGCGTTCGGAGCTATAATACCGCACTCCCAACTGATATGTGCGTGTCACCTCTTGGTGCAATGGTTTTTGGTAGCGTGCGTGCAGGTTTTTATTGAATTTATCATTGGATGAAAGAAGTTTTATCTCAGTTAGCGCTCGTTTTGCTACTTCAAAATTTTTATCCCCAATGCTTTGTTCGAACAGGGACAATTGTTTTTTTAGTTGTTCTTTTTGTTTCTGCTCCCGTCGCTTTTTGACTTTTCTTTGCTGCTGTTTACGAAGTTGTTGTTTTTTGTGTTTTTGGGCTTTCGCAGCACTAATTTTACGCAGGGAAGCGCTTTTGGTCCTTTCTGCATCAATCGCACGCTGGGTGTGTTTGATCCTTTCTGTATCAAAATAATGTTGAGAAGCGCTTTTAATTGCTTCTGCGTCAGACAAACGTAATGCAGTGCTAAAATAATTTTCGGCTGCTTTGCTTTTATCTCGTTGTACTAAAGCAAGACCAATTTTTGTCAATTCTAGAGCAACGTCGTCGGCTTCAGTTCTTACACTTTGGTATCGACGGGATGCAAAAAAGCTGTCAGCTTGCAACGCAGCAATTTCCTTATGGAACTTTAACGCTTTTTCCAGATAATTCGCATGTGTTAATTTAAGCTTGAACTCCAGAATTTCAACTTGTAATTTGCGTTCACTAAGTAGGTGCGCAAGAAAGTCTTTTAACGTCGTGCTTTCCGGGTGATTCTCCAGCCCATCCTTGATCACTTGGAGGGCTTCGAATAACTGTCCTTGTTTTTGCAATCGGCTGCTTTCACCTATTAGTTTTTGCTCATATTTTTCTGCTTTAGATAGAACTTGTCCTCTTAATCCAGAAAATTCAGCATAATGGGGTGAATTTGGTGAGATGCCGGTTAATTCACTTAAAGCTTTTCCGTATTCCTCTTGCTCTACCCATTGATCGATTGTTACTCGTATGGTTTCCTTGTCGCGGCTCAGTGTTGTGCAGCCAGATATAATAAATGCAGTAAGGAAAATTATCTTTTTTCTCATCTTGCATTATTTGTAAGTCTCGGTCATGAGCAAAATCTCATTCAAAATCTCCGCTTTAAAAGGCGTTGATAGATCTAAAACACTCAATGCACTCACCGGCATTTTTTTTCCACGTAACTGAACAGTAGCCTTGCTTTCGGTTAAAATTTTGTCACTAAGTTTTTGTTCATTAAACATATCATTGGCAATAATAATTTCTCCGGGATCACCGATGTGCGACAATCGGGAGGCGAAATTAACCTCGTCCCCAACTACAGTGTAGTCCATGCGATCATGGGAACCCATGTTGCCAGCCAGCATCATGCCCGTATTAGCTCCAATACGAAATTCAACCGTCAATTCATTGGCTGCTTTTCTCTTTTCATTTAGGGCTTCTACTAGACGTAATATCATCCAGGCACAAGCAATATTCCTAAAAGCATGTTGTTCGTTTTTATTCGGGACACCAAATAAAACCATAGCGCAATCACCCATGAATTTGTCGATGTGACCACCACAGAAGAGTACTGCATCGGCAATTTTAGAAAAGTAGAAGTTTAGTAGTTCACTTACTTTTTGCGGCTCAAGGTTTTCTGAAAGACTGGTAAAATTGACGATATCGGCGAAAAAAACGCTAGCCATTACATGCTGTCCGCCCAATTCTACGGTATCCAATTCGTCTAGGTCTTTGAGCGCCTGAGACGCAACCTGCGGCGATACATAGCGAGAAAAAACTGATTCAACTTTTTCTTTGCGTAACAGATCGGTGCCCATATTATTCATTGCTTCCATGAGGATACCCAATTCGTCACTGCGCCGATCGTCGGAGAATTGATAGTCGAAACTACCTTGCGTAATTGCTCGTGTAGCCTTCATTAGCTCATTGAGTGGTTTAGTAATTCGCTTACTCATATAGTAAGAGCCAATGATGCCGGTAATTAAGGTTAACAAGGTGATGGTAACGACGGCGTAAATGGTGTTTGTTTTAGCCATCTCCAGCATGGAGTGGTCAAAGGAAAGGGAGGTATATCCAACAATTAGTTGGCCATGGGTAATAGGGACAGTAAAACTGATGACTGGTCTGTAATTTGATTCGACAATGTGAAATACACCGAACGTATCCTTGCTTTGTGAATACCTTTTCCCATTTTTTGGAAAGGTGATGTTCGCACTCCTGAATCCAGTAGAAGCGATCGGATGTTGTTCGTCCGTGTAAACGCTACTACCAACGATGGATTCCTCTTCGGTTAGTTTTTTAATGATAGATTTGATACCCAAAGTGTCATCGGCAAGCAGAGGTTCTTTAATTGATTGTGCAGCCTGTTCGGCCAATACTATGCCGAAATGTGTCGCCTGGTTTTCCAAAAGATTCGTCTGATTGAGGCCAATCAAACTGCCTAAACTGATCAATCCTAGGGTGATAATTAGCGAAAAGGCGAAAGCAAGCTTGAAAGCAATGGGAACAAACTCAGGGACTTTAGCTTTCGTATAGGCGGCAGTTTTACGGATTACCATAAATACATGACGCAATGCATCTAGTGGTTCCATAGCTAGAATTGGATACCGTTGTAAAAACATATCCACGTCTTTGCGTACAAAACTCATCGTTAAACTCAGAAACTCTGACACATTAAGCAGAAGAAAATGATTCATGTTTCTGTAAAGCGCTTTCAAAATCATGGGGTATTGCGATGTTTTACCGAAAATTAATCTATGGAATATTTTCTTGGGGTCAGTCCCAACAATCTAACATGTAAGTCTTTATAAGACGGCTAGAAATAGAAGCTATTGATACTAAAGTTTTGGGATCATATTTAATTAGGTTTGCATCGGGAAAGTTTTAGTCTTTTGCAGAGGTTGATACAATTTACCTCCTTTCATCGTAGTTTTGGCTTCAAGTGTCGTTCACATATTGCATACCGCATCAGTAGGTGTTCTTTAGTATCCTTTAATTTCCAGAAAGATAATCTTTAGCAATATCTTCCTTAGGATTTAGTATAGCGGGTAACATAAGAGTCTAATGGTTTGACAATTAGATGATATCGGAAAAATAGGGGGTAATGTTATATTAATCAATACGGTAACGGTAGTTTCATCCAATTGACAAACCTTCTAACAACACATTCTTACTGTGTCATGTATCTTTTCTTTTTGACGTTGATAGGAGTCAGGCGTAGGAACCGAGATTTTTGGTCATCATAGGTTGGGCGATTGATGTTGGGGATCTTGGTTTTTTGAACGAAGTAAGTTTGATTACAGCGGTTTGTTTCCTTGGGTTGTTTTCTATTTCCAATACCTGAGAGGCTCCGTATTTAATCAATACCAGAATGTGCTTTTCCATAAACCAAAGATTCTGGGTGTTGCTGAATAGTGTCAGCCATAATTTTGACCGATCGCGCTGCTGCTGACACATCCCTGAGCGTATCATCAATCCGAGTATAGAGAGGCGAATGGGGGTTGGCTGAATTTTCCACCGCGATCAAAGTTGAACTAAATTGATCGACCGCTTTGCGGGTAGCACTAAGGGTTTCATTCGTCGCTTTACCCAACAAATTTGTTTGACCATTAAGGGTTTGTATTAAATCACGTAACTCTTGAACAACTGCATCGGATTGAACGGAAAGCGGATCAATCTTGCTGTCGACGCGGGATACCAACTGTTCAACACGATCGATCGTCCGTTCGAGATTTTTTGCACTGTCGGTTAGTTCATTTGACGTCACCAATTTTTCGATTTGGGTAACTATTGTTAAAAGACTGTTGAACATTTCCCGTAGGGGTAAGTCTCGTACATCGCTAATGACTTTGGTTACAGAGCTTTGGATTTCTTCAGATGCAGATGAAACAACGGGTATTTCTGGAGTTGCTAAATCGGCACCGACCAACCTTATAGGGGTATTTGGGAGAAAATCCACTTCGATGTAAAGGTGGCCAGTCATCATATTGAATAAGGTCAATCGAGCACGTAATCCATATTTAATCAGCGTGTCGATATCAAATCTCTGTATCGATCCATCACGGGCCGGTGTAATCATATTTGGGTTGATTTCTAAATAGACAGGTGTTAAAACCTTTTTCAGCACGGTATCGAACCGCACGTCGATATCGGTCACATTTCCGATTTGCACCCCTTTTAGCTTAACCGGTGCCCCAACCTTTAAACCTCCGACGGAACCCTCAAAATAAACCACATAGCGATCTTTTTCCGTGAAAATTTGTTGTTTGCTGAAGATCAAAACACTGACAATCGCCAAAGCGATCGCCCCGACAACGAAACTACCAATCAGTGCAGTATTGCCGTGCTTGCTCATAGACCGATTGCATCATAAACCAAAGTCATGATCGCATCGGCGACCACAATTGCCACGATGGCAGTGACCATTGCGGATGTGGCGGCTGCACCTACTGCTGCTGAACTTCGGCCGCATTGCATGCCCCTTAAACAACCCGAAAGGGCAACTAAAATACCAAAAATTACACTTTTGATTAAGCCGACTGCAAAATCATTCATTCCCATGGCAGCTTTGGTTTGATAAAAATATTCTGTTAATGATAAGTCGAGTAGTCCGACACCTACAATAAATCCGCCTAAAATTCCCATAAAGTCAGCATAAAGACATAACAATGGCAACATCAGAATCAAAGCCAGTAGGCGGGGTAATACCAAAAATTCCATGGGAGAAATTCCCATTGTACGGAGTGCGTCAATTTCATCGTTTACCTGCATGGCACCTAACTGGGCTGCGAATGCCGCACCGGTACGTCCTGCCATTATTACCGCGCTCATCATAGCCCCCATTTCACGGGTCATACCTAATCCAACCAGGTTAGCGACAAATATCTGAGCACCGAGCATCCTAAGTTGCACCGCACCTATAAAGGCCAAAATTAAGCCTACCAGAATACTGATCAAAGTAATTATTGGAAGTGCGGAAGGACCGCATTCTTCTAGCATTAATCCGAGGTCACTGGTACGGTAATGAGCTTTCCCCCGGAAAAATCTAATTAAAACAAGAAAGGTTTCACCAACGAAATCAACCATTTGTTTTGTTTCTTGGCTGATCTTCTGTAGTCGAGTACGTATACGGGAACGCATCGAGTGTGGAGAATTTGTTCGGCGAACTTCTTTTCGTTCTGGAATTGCCTGTGCCAGTTGGAGCAAAGTCCTAGGGCCAGCTGGTATACCTGACTGATCGACACCAATTGACCGTGTATCGCAGATTTTAATGATTTTTCCCAAAAAGTTCAGTAACCTGCTATCCCACTGGTTAAGCATCTCGGTGTTGAATTGGATCCCTTTGATTTTAGGTGTTGTATCCAGTGGCGCCTCTATTTCGGTTATAGAGGGCAGGTTGTTGCCCATCACCCAATTACCACTCATACGGATGACAAGAATGTTGGTATCGATGCGATGGAAATCTATGGTGGGTTGGATTGGTGCAGTGGTTAGCAACGTTTTCTACGAGGTTTAAATGGTGGAAGATATTGTAACGGGCTTGGATGAATATTGGGAAAGTAAGAACCAAATATTATCGTCAAATGCGAATTGATATGCGAACATAAGCCTTTTAAACTTTGTGCAGGGCTTCTATTCAGTTCGTAACTATTCTTTGTCAGCTAAATAGGGAATCATAATTAATCCGAGTAAACACAACAGAGATCGATATGTCATCAGGCTCTAAGAAAGTAATCTTTGCCGCTTTAGTTGGCAATTCACTGATTTCGATAACTAAGTTTGTAGCGGCAACAATCACCGGTAGCTCGGCTATGTTATCCGAAGGCATCCATTCCTTGGTGGATACCGGTAATCAAGTTTTATTGCTATATGGTTTGAAGCAAGCAGCTAAACCGGCGGATGAGGATTTTCCATTTGGGCATGGCAAAGAAATTTATTTCTGGAGTTTTATTGTTGCAATCTTAATTTTTGCCCTGGGAGGCGGTATCTCGATTTATGAAGGGATTAAACATATGCAGTACCCCGAATCGATGAGTGATCCGTTCATCAACTATGTAGTACTGGGTTTGGCTCTACTATTTGAAGGGGCTGCCTGGTTGTTTGCTTTTAAGGAATTTCAACAGGTGAAAGGCAAGTGGGGGTATGTTGAAGCCATTCAGCGTGCCAAAGATCCTTCCATTTTTGTAGTTTTGTTTGAAGACACAGCAGCAATGCTTGGTTTGTTGGTGGCTTTTATTGGTGTGGCGTTAAGCCAATTAACGGGTATTTTGATTTTCGATTCGATCGCTTCGGTTATCATCGGTCTGATACTGGTCGGTACTTCGATATGGTTGGCTTACGAAACTAAGAGTTTGTTGATCGGTGAAAGTGCCAACAACTCAACGATTAAGGGTATACGTAAAATCTTAGGTGCAACTGCGTGTATCGAACATGTGAATGAAGTGCTGACTATGCACATGGGACCCGATTTTATATTGGTAAATATCAGTGTTGATTTTGTGGATAGCAAAACGGCTGATGAAATTGAATCTGTAATCGCAGTTATTGATACAACTATTAAGCAACAATATCCTCAGATAAAACGTATTTTTATTGAAGCCGAGAAGTGGCTAAATAAATCAGTCTACTGATCTATCACTGATGAATTTTGTTGTGAATATCTGCATTTCGCAATGATTCCATCAGTGGTTTCATTGATATACCGCTAATGCATTTCAATGGATTGATAGGATAGTGAAATTAAGCCCTTAAAGGGCAGGGCTAAGGAATAACAACCAGTTTGGACACTACTTTCTTAACGCCTTTGGTAACGGAAGCCAACTTGATACTACGGGCAGCAAGCGACTTACTGGGCACATGCCCGTTTAAGACAACCACACCACGATAGGTGTCTACGTCAATATCCAAACCACTGATGTCATCATCGCGGATCAAATCTGTTTTGATGGTAGCCGTTATTGATGCATCGTTGGTGATTTGTCCTATCGTTCTTTCATCTTCACCAAGATAATAACCTCCGACCCCTGCACCGCCTATAAGGGCCACGGCACAGCCGTTTAAGATTAAGCTCGAAGTGATTAAAAGTAGTTTGAAACTGTGATTGATCATTTCGTTTCCGGCATTATGATGGCGATTCGTTAAATAGTAGTAGTCCATATACTGCTTTTTGTGGGTCGGGTCACAAATTGATTTGTCGACGAATGTGAAGGTTTCGTATTATGTTTTGAGGGGGCTGTTTTTGCCCTAGATTCTATGTTGTTTATAATAGAGTCGTATTTAATAACTTTCGACGTATCGATGACTTCAATCAACCGGTTTAATTGGCTTTCCTTTTTTCTTAGATTTCTGTTTGCCGTCGTCGTCGTTTTTGCCAGTTATAACCCAGAAGGGTATTCATACTATCACTGGGTTGAAGCGGATTTACCGGTTTTCACGGTTTTGAAAGGCTTTGTTGGAGTGATACTTTTGATCGGATGGGTTATCCTTATTCGCGCCACGCTTGGGTCTTTGGGAGTTGTTGGTATCCTGCTGGCTGCTGCATTCTTTGGCCTAGGTATTTGGTTGCTTGTTGATGTACTTGGTTTGGCGGCAAATAATATTCGCATGATTAGTTACATCGTAGAAGTCGTCTTGGCTGCTGTACTGAGTATCGGGGTTTCATGGTCCCATGTTCGTCGTCGAATTAGTGGCCAAGTCGATACAGATGAGATTGATCGTGACTGACGAAGGTGATCGGGAACTTTTTAGGGAATCCATTGGAAAAGTTCGGCGCCTCAACGCGGATAAAGTTCACCTTCGACAAAAGGAAAAGCCTAAACCCATTCCGCAGACGAGCTTCACAGCGGTAGATCCTTCAGAATCGGGTACTAGAGCGACTGTAATGTCCGAACTGAGTGTTGCAGACACTTTGAGTTTTGTAGGGCCCGGTCTACAAAAAACTGTTCTGCGTAAACTGAAACGAGGTTTTTTTGGAATTGATGCTGAGTTGGACTTGCATGGGTTGACCGCCTATCAAGCAAAACGGCTTTTAGAGAATTTTATAAAACGGTGTTTATCGGGTCAAATTCGGTGTGTTCATATCATTCATGGGAAAGGTTATCGATCACCGGGTCAAAAACCAATTCTGAAAAACAAATTAAATTTCTGGTTACGCCAGCACCCGGGTGTCTTAGCTTTTTGTAGTGCTCCTCCGTCCGACGGTGGAACGGGTGCAGTTTATGTGTTGCTTGATATCCATCGGTAACAAAGTGCGAGTGTTTTTACTATGGATTTTATTTAAAAGGCTGGCGTTGTATTTGGGCGAACTAGATAAGAGGTGGATCCGAATAGACAATTGCGAGTAGAGTAAAACCAAGAAGGAACCGGTAAATGACAAACGGCATTAATCCTATTCGTTCGAGTAATCTTAAAAACATTTCGATCGTTAAGTAGGCAACTACTCCAGAAACTACTGTCGCCATCCATATAGGTTCCCAATCTGTTTTTTCTGGGGACTTGATCAACTCCAATGCTTTTAGCGAGCTTGGCAAAATAATGGCCGGAATAGACAATAGGAACGAAAAGCGTGCGGCGAATTCGGCCTTGAAACCTAGCAAAAGAGCGGCCGTAATGGTGATTCCAGACCTGGAGGTGCCGGGTATAAGAGCAAGTGCTTGAAATCCGCCGACTATCAGGGCGTCTTTCCAGTTAATTGTGTTGGATATACGATTTTTTTTTGCCGATTTTTCAGCGAACCATAATATTCCACCGAAAATAATCGTTGCCAGGGCAATAACTAATGGTGATCTAAAAATTGTTTCAGCAAGGTTGGAGATCAAAATTCCCACGATACAGACTGGCATAGTACCTATGATGACATACCAGACAAGACGAGCTTTATCCGTCGTTCCATGCCCAGTTATTGAGGCGAACCAATCCCTACTCATTAGAATCAAGTCATTCCGAAAATAGGTTACGACGGCTACAAGTGTCCCTAAATGCACCGCTAGATCAAATGGTAGTCCTTGATCAGGCCACTTAAAGAATACAGGTACAAGGATTAAATGGGCGGAACTTGAAATCGGCAGAAATTCTGTCAATCCCTGCAGCAGTGCTAAATAAAATGCTTGGAGATAATCCATTGTTAAAATATTAGGCTAGAAGTGTGTTTGATGGTGTATAGAAGTAGAAATGTATGCTTACAAGAGACATATTTTTTGTTAGAGCAAATTGGTAAATGGTCATGTATTTTGCAAAGTGTTAAGTGATTAGCCTTGTTTTTTTAATGAAGTCGCATTTTGTGTTAGGTAAATTGTATTAACTCACGCAAAACAGAAGTCGCATAACTTCCAGGAAACAACTTAAATTCTAATTCTAAACTACTTTTGTCGATATATTTCCATTGCAATTTCGTTACTTTAAGCCGTAAGGATCGCCGGCCTATTTCTAATCCAAAAGACTCCAGTCCTCTGCACATTGTGGGGTTGTGCTCGACTATTTTTTCTTCAATAGCTAAGGCTAAATCGGATACGACTTGTTTTCCGTTACCCCATAACACTCCGGAGGGATGTATGTCCATGGTTTGAATTCGCTGAAGAATCTTTCTATCGATAGTTTCCGGTTTAAAAAATGCCCGGGACCCCTCGAGCACTAAGACATCTCCCGGAATTGCCCGGTTCCAATTGTTTAGGCGAACCCTTTCTGACAGTAGCTGATTGAACACGTAAGCGCGTGCGGCTGAAAGGTATAATCCGCGATGGTAACGATCTGGTGCTTTAAAGGTTTTTTGAAAAAGATTCTCCGCTTTTGTTATATTGTTTTCTTGATATCCAAATCGTTGCGGTCCAAAATAATTTGGGACGCCTAAAAGCGATATGGATTGCAAACGATTTTCAAATAGCTGCAGATCTACGGTGGTAAGATTGCGAACCACAATATCAAATGAATTAAAGGCCAGTGCTCCTCTTCGAAGTTTACGGTGATGACGTCCGGATTCGATAATTTGAATAGATTTTGATCTAAATGCACTCCAATCTGGTGCATCCTTACCGGGCAGATGCACACTGAACCATTGAATGGTTAATGCCCTTTTATCCTTTAATCCAGCGAACCCAATATCGCGTCGCCTAACTTTCGCAAAAATAGCTAATTGTTGAGCAACATGGTCGGTAGTTTCGCCTTGTTTTTCAATCTTTAAAAATACGTGTTCCCCTGAACCGCTTAATTCAAATCCGAGGTGTTCTTCAACTTTAAAATCAGCTGCTGTTGTGCGAATTTCACCTGTGCCTATGGGGGCACCATGAGCAATATACAGTTGAGAAAAGTTTGATGGGGGGGGTCTTCCAATGCTGACTATAAGGAATCGTCCATTAACAAGTGGGATAAAAAGCGTGTGCAGAAATAGGTTAGGTCCATTTCATTCATACGAACTAAACGAGGATCGGTGCCCAGATTAAAATTCTTATTTTATGGTGGGTAAACGTTAGATTGAAAAGAAAGCTGGCAAAGTTTAATTAGTTTCTAAACGATTCTTAGTGTTTGTCGAGCAATACAACCGCATTGGCAGCGATACCTTCGCTACGCCCTTCAAAGCCCATACCCTCGGTAGTCGTTGCTTTAACATTGACTGCATCGATCGATAATCTTGTATCTTTGGAAATATTCTCCCGCATTGTTTGAATATAGTCCGACAACCTTGGTGCTTGAGCAACAATGGTCAGATCGGCATTGACAACCGAAAATTTGAGAACAGCTAATTTTTTGATTACGCTTTGGACCAGTATTCGACTATCTATATTTTTGAATTGAGTATCTGAATCTGGAAAATGTTTACCGATATCGCCCAGTGCCGCGGCTCCTAACAGAGCATCGCATAGAGCGTGGAGAACCACATCACCATCGGAATGGGCCAGCATACCTTTTTCATAGGGTATGGTGACACCACCCAAAATGAGTTTTCCATCGTCACAAAAACGATGGGCATCGTAACCTTGACCTATTCTAAACATTGTTGTTCTAAATAAAAATTTGCTAACGCTAAGTCATCGTGTCGAGTGATTTTAATATTATCCTGCCTCCCTTCGACGATTATGGGTTTAGCGCCAATAAATTCCATTGCACTGGCTTCATCTGTCACAGTATGACCTTCTTGGGTGGACTTTATCAAGGCATTTCGTAAACTTTGATATCGAAACATTTGTGGTGTCAAGGCTCGCCAAATATGCCTACGGTCAACAGTCCCTATTATTTTTTCTTCGTTAACTTTTTTGATGGTATCGTGGACTGGGAGCGCTAGAATTCCACCTTCAGGATTCTCATTAAGAACCTTGATTAGTCGATGTATATCGTTGACAGTAATACAACAGCGGGCCGCATCGTGAACCAGAACCCAATCGTCAGGTTTAGCGGAAGCGTTTAGGGCATTAAGTGCTGACAAAACCGAGCCAGCACGTTCTTTACCTCCTGGGGCAACAATGATCAAGGGATGATTGGATATGGAAGTTTTTGGCCAAATAGAATCCTCTTTTGCAATAGCTACCACGATTCCAGTAAAAATATTAGTTGAAACCAGTCTATCGAGGGTATGTTCAATAATGGTTTTATCCCTTAATTCCAGATACTGTTTTGGCTTATCCGCATCCATGCGTTTGCCGATTCCCGCAGCGGGAACGATCGCCCAAAAATTTTCGCTACCCTGCATACCTTATTGGCTATTTTTATTCTTCGCTTATTTGGAAAAAAATCTCGTCTTTATGGATCATACCTAAATCCTGCCTTGCTCGTTCCTCAATGGCATCAGTTCTAGTTGTGAGATTTTCGACTTCCGTCCGTAAATTCTGATTCCGATCGCGTAGTTTCTGAGCCTTGTGTTCTAATTTTTCAATTCGTTGCTGGTAACGATGTAGTACTAACAAATTACCATCTCCGAACCAAAGCCGGTACTGGAGCAGGCAAAGCACAACAATCAGAATAGCAATTAAGCTTCTCACTATCTTTACTTTGCAGACATCTAAGAGGTGATGCTGTTTATTCTAGGTATTTGAACGCTGTTTTTCCAGGATATTTCGCTGCATCCCCCAATTGTTCCTCGATTTTTAATAGACGATTATACTTGGCAATTCGATCTGAACGGCTAAGGGACCCCGTCTTGATCTGACCTGCGCAGGTGGCAACTGCAAGATCGGCGATAGTCACATCTTCGGTTTCTCCTGAACGATGGGAAACAACGGAGGTGTAGGAAGCATCGTGGGCCATGTTGATGGCTTCCAAGGTTTCCGAGATCGTGCCTATTTGATTGACTTTGATTAAGATTGAATTGGCGATATGAGTATCAATACCTTTTTTCAAAATCTCCGGATTGGTCACAAATAAATCATCACCAACTAGTTGCACCCGGTCTCCCAGTTTTTCCGTGAGTCCTTTCCACCCATCCCAGTCCCCCTCGTCCATACCATCTTCGATAGTAACAATGGGATATTTATCGACCCAAGTAGCAAGATAATGGGTAAATTCGTTGGCGCTAAAATGTTTGTTTTCCGAAGCTAATTCGTAGACACCATCTTTGTAAAATTCAGAGCTGGCCACATCGAGGCCCAGATAAATATCCTCTCCAGCATGATAACCCGCATTATCGATTGCTTCCAATATCACACTAATGGCTTCTTCGTTCGACGAGAGATCGGGTGCAAATCCGCCTTCATCACCTACCGCTGTATTAAGTCCTCTTTTGGATAATACCGTTTTGAGTGCGTGGAAGACTTCTGCGCCATAGCGTAAAGCTTCCCGGAAAGTCGGCGCACCGACCGGCAAAATCATAAATTCCTGAAGATCTACACTGTTATTGGCGTGAGCGCCGCCGTTGATAATGTTCATCATCGGAACCGGCATCAAAAAATCACCGCTTCTGTTGAGATACCGATACAAAGGTACGCCACCGGCTTTAGCCGCTGCATGAGCATTGGCCATTGATACAGCTAGGCAAGCATTGGCGCCTAAGTTGGCCTTATTCGACGTGCCATCGAGTTCGATCATTCGTGTATCGATTGCTTCCTGATCGATGGCATCCATTCCAACGATGGCGGATTTTATTTGGGTTTTGATATTTTCAACTGCTTTGAGTACACCTTTGCCTAAATAACGCGTTTTATCACCGTCCCGTAATTCAAGAGCTTCCCTAATTCCGGTTGAAGCTCCGGAGGGAACCATTGCATTTCCTACTGTTCCCGAAGCAAGCACAACATCCGCTTCAATGGTTGGGTTGCCTCGGGAATCTAATATTTCCCGGGCACGAATATCGACAATTTCCGCCATAGTAACTTCCTAAAGTGTTGTTAAATTAAAGTAAATTGGATCTATTTTTGACTGCTTTATAGTAACGTAATGAACAGCTAATTTTTGCGAGTATCAGGAAAAAGCATGGGGCTCATGTGTACTTTATAAGTACTTTTACACCAGAGATCTAAGCCTTTTAGTGCTGTAGCTGTCGCCAAAATAAAACTGAATAATTACAAAGAATTCTCCATTAAACGACCGCGCTGTTTTACGACGTGATCGATTTCCAACAAGACTTCTAACAAAGCTTTCATGCGTTGAAGCGGCCAAGAATTAGGGCCATCGCTCTTGGCTTCTTCAGGATTTGGGTGGGTCTCCATGAATATTCCAGCGATCCCAACTGCCATCGCTGCTCTGGCTAATACCGGCACAAATTCTCGTTGGCCACCCGATACGTTGCCTTTTCCTCCAGGCAATTGTACCGAATGTGTAGCATCAAAAACGACAGGACATCCGGTTTCTCGCATGACCGCTAGCGAACGCATATCAGAAACCAGATTGTTGTATCCGAAGGAAGCGCCACGCTCGCACACAAGAATCTTGGTATTGCCAGAAGCTTTAGCCTTAGTCACCACATGTTTCATATCCCAGGGGGCAAGAAACTGTCCTTTTTTTATATTTACTGGTAATCCGGTCGCTGCGACGGATTGGATATAATTGGTTTGACGGCATAAAAGAGCAGGTGTTTGAAGAACATCAGCTACTTCGCGGACTTCGTCCAGTGGGGTATCTTCATGTATATCTGTTAATACGGGTACACCTACGGATTTCTTAACCAAATCTAGTATTTGCAAGCCTCGCTCTAAGCCTAAACCTCGAAAGCTTTGATGCGAGGATCGATTAGCCTTATCGAAGGACGATTTATAGATGAAATTGATTCCTAATTTCGATGTGATTTCCCGTAGATGGCCAGCAGTATCAAGTGCCAGTTGCTCGCTTTCTATGACACATGGCCCGGCAATTAGGAAAAACGTTTGATCCATGCCGACTTTAAATTCACAAAGATCCATTTCCTATCCCTTTTGAGACGCGTTATGTTGGAGTGCAGCATTAACAAATCCAATAAACAAAGGATGTCCACTACGAGGTGTCGACGTAAATTCGGGGTGGAATTGGCATGCCACAAACCAGGGGTGATTAGTGATTTCAATAATTTCCACGAGACGGCCATCGATGGACTTTCCAGAAACTTTAAGGCCGGCTTGGTCCAATGTTTGAAGATAATGGTTATTAAACTCATAGCGGTGGCGGTGCCGTTCTTTAATTACATCCTTTCCATAGAGCTTATGCACAAGACTTTCTGCGACAAGGCAAGCTTTTTGCCCGCCTAGCCGCATGGTTCCCCCCATATCAGAGGTTTTGTCCCTTTTCTCTACATTGCCTTCTTCATCTTGCCACTCAGTAACCAGGGCGATTACGGGATGCGGAGTGTTTGCGAGGAATTCAGTACTGTGGGCTCCCTCCAATTTAGCGATATCGCGAGCAAATTCAATAACCGCTACTTGCATACCTAAGCAAATCCCAAAATACGGAATTTTATTTTTCCGCGCAAATCTTACTGCGGCGATTTTGCCCTCGATGCCACGTTCACCAAAACCACCCGGAACTAAGATAGCATCCGCACCGGTTACCGAATCGATACCTTTTTCTTCAACGTCTTCCGAATCAACATATTTAATTATGACTTTTGTTTGAGTTTTGATTCCCGCATGGATCAGGGCTTCGGACAAGGATTTATAAGCATCAGAATGGCTAATATATTTTCCTACAATCGCGATTTCGACTTTTTGCGTTGGATTTTCCCAGGCATCGAGTACGTCGCGCCATTCGGACAGATCGGCTGGCGGGACATCAAAAAGGAATTTATCCACCGCCAACTTATCCAATCCTTGATCATGAAGTAGAAGAGGGATTCGGTAGATGGTATCCGCATCGACTGCTGAGATAACTGCTTTCTCTTGAACGTTGGTGAACAAAGCAATTTTGCGGCGCTCGTTGAGAGAAATTAATTTTTCCGAACGGCAAAGTAGAATATCGGGTTGAATGCCGATAGATCTTAATTCTTTGACCGAATGCTGGGTCGGTTTGGTTTTAATTTCTCCGGCAGATTTGATAAACGGTACCAATGTTAGATGGATAAACAAAGACCTTTCATCGCCGAGTTCAATGCGCATTTGGCGAATAGCTTCCAAAAACGGCAAGGATTCAATGTCACCTACAGTACCGCCGATTTCGATCAAACCAATATCTGCGCCTTCAACGCTTTTGCGAATAACTCGTTGAATCTCATCTGTAACATGAGGAATAACTTGTATTGTTTGGCCTAGATATTCTCCCTTCCGTTCTTTACGAAGGACATTTTCATAAATTTGACCGGTGGTAAAGTTATTCTCCTTCTTCATGGTTGTGCGCACAAAGCGCTCGTAGTGACCAAGATCCAAATCGGTTTCGGCACCGTCATCCGTGACAAATACTTCCCCGTGTTGGAATGGACTCATGGTGCCTGGGTCCACATTAATGTAGGGGTCAAGTTTTGTTAAAACCACTTTCAAACCACGAGCTTCAAGTATTGCAGCGAGCGACGATGCGGCGATTCCTTTTCCTAGGGATGAAACAACACCTCCGGTAATGAAAATGTATTTGGTCATTAATTAAGAAAACAAAATGTGGTTGATAAACTCGATGGAAACCAGAATCTAAAACTGGTCATTCTAAACAACATCGTTGCGAGAGTCACCGCTTTTCCAACCAAGATCGTATCCAAACCACCGTAGGCTATGATTATCTGTTGAATGTTGCTCGACAAAATCCTCGCAAACCCAAAGATCCGCAACTGCTGCGAGTTGTCCATCAACATAGATTAATGGCATCTGATTTCTAACCCAGGGTGGCACTGATTTTTCCTGAAATAAATTTTTTAGAGAATGGGACCCTTGGCGGTATGGAAGCCGGATAGTTTCACCCCCTCGCCTGAATCGGATGGTAACCTCTCCGACATCCCACCGCTTTTTTGATATCCCAACGCCTTTTGTTTGGAAAATCTGTAGAGATCCTAAATTCCCAGGCAGATCCAAAATCTTTTTTCCTTTCCACGCGATTATTTGGCCTCTATCAAACGTTTTTTGTATTGGGAATAGGTACAACTCATTGCGATACCGATTAATCTCCGCGTCGGTCCAATATATCCTAGGATTTCGATCTACTGCCGCGTTAATTGATTCGGTTGAAATTTGTTGAACGAGCATTGTAGATGGCATTTTATATCCCAATCGATTTATCCACTGTCTGATAACCAGCCGCTTATCAGCATCACAGAGTAGTTTTAACCTTTCAATTCGCAGGGTTTTGTGGATTTTGTCGTAGACTGGATCTAAAACGTTGTCAGCATAATGTTCTAGGTGTCGCTTGGCTTCACCACAGTGGCTGGCGGTTCGGGATATTGTTTTGTCAATACTGGGCCAACGATTTTTGAGTAGTGGGGTTATATGTTGACGAAGAAAATTGCGATCAAATCGAGGATCAGAGTTAGTGGAATCTTCGATCCATCGCAGATTCTCATGACGTGCGAAATCTGCTAACGATTGTTTGTCAAAACGAAGTAAGGGGCGTAGCAGTTGACCGTTGCCGAAAACGGTGTATTCTGCTATTCCGGCTAAACCTTGAACCCCAGCTCCCCGAAATAAACGTAACAGCACGGTTTCTGCTTGATCTTCCTGATGATGTGCTGTCAGCAAAACCTCTCGGTTCGCCAAGATTTCTTTGAAGGCGTTGTACCGGGCGTCGCGAGCTGCTTCTTCGGGACTCTCTCCAGGCATTGTTCGCGCATCAACTGTAATTGCTTGATATTGAATTGACAGTGACTCGCAAACGTTTAGGCAATGGTGACTCCAGTTTTCTGCTTCGCTGTGTAGGCCGTGATTGATGTGAATGGCGATTAAATCGTGGATTATTCCTTCGTTTTTTAAATAGGCGCAGAGATAAAGCAGCACGGTGGAATCGAGCCCACCACTATAGGCGACAACATAGCGAGCGATCGGATAGCTTTCCAGGATGGCTCGAAATAGCTCGAGCGTAAGTTTCACGAGAAACCTCCCAAAAGGAGATCTGGCTACTTCGATTTGTCGTCGATAAATTCCCCGTAGCCCAACAATTTTTCATATCGTTCTTTTAAAAGCTCGTCGATGGATAATGCATCAATTTGTGCGAGGTTAGCTTTTAAAGCCCTTTTAATATTATCGGCAGCTTGATTTCTATCCCGGTAACAACCCCCTAGGGGTTCTGAGATGATGTCGTCAATCAACTCTAAATCCTTCAATCTATCCGATGTAATCGCCATTGCTTCGGCGGCGAGTTCAGCTTTTTCGGCACTTTTCCAAAGAATCGAAGCACATCCTTCCGGGGAAATTACCGAATAAGTGCTGTACTCCAGCATTAATAGACGATCACCAATGCCGATGGCAAGTGCCCCGCCTGAACCCCCTTCGCCGATCACCGTACAGATAATTGGGGTGCGAAGATGAGACATTTCAAATAAATTACGTGCGATTGCTTCGCTTTGACCGCGCTCTTCGGCTCCGATGCCTGGATATGCTCCCGGTGTGTCGATAAAACAGAATACTGGCAATTGGAAACGCTCCGCAATTTGCATAAGTCGCAAAGCTTTTCTATAACCTTCGGGGCGAGGCATTCCAAAGTTGCGGTAAATTTTCTCCTTTGTATCGCGTCCCTTTTGGTGTCCGATGATCATGATCGATCTTCCATCCATACGAGCCAATCCACCGATTAGTGCCGGATCATCGGCAAATGTGCGATCTCCGTGCAGCTCTTGGAAACCATCGAAAATGAGTTCAATATAATCTAGAGTGTAGAGTCTTTGAGGGTGACGTGATAATTGAGAAATTTGCCAGGCAGAAAGCGAAGAAAAAATTGACTCGGTGAGTTTGCGGCTTTTATCTTCAAGGCGGGTGATTTCTTCGGAAATATTGATTTCATTGTCGAAACCGACATGGCGAAGTTCTTCAATCTTTGCTTCGAGTTCGGCAATCGGCTGTTCAAAATCTAGAAATTTTAGGTTCATGTCCATATTTGTTAACTCAATGTTTCTTTAAGAAAATTTTGCATTGTCTGCCACGAACGCCGATCAGCAGAAGCACTATACACAGTTCCAAAATTGGGATCGTTGGCTTGCGGGTTAGTAAACGCATGTAGGGTGTTGCCGTAACTGTGCACTTGCCAGTCTGCGCCAGCTTTAGTTAATTCTTCCTGTAAGGCGACAACACTGTCTATCGGAACCATCGGGTCATTGTATCCATGGAGCGCGAGTACCTTGGCCTTTATACGATTACCTTGAATATTTTTTGGTGGGATAAATAGACCATGGAAACTAATAACACTTTTAAGTTCTTCACCTATACGGGCGAGATCTAACACGCATAAGCCTCCAAAACAAAAACCCATTGCGGCTATTTGGTTTTCGTCGACTTGAGGTTGGTCTTTTAAGGTTTGAAGCGCTAATCTCATTCGGTTTTGCAAAAGTGAGCGGTCTTCCATAAAGGTCTGCATAAGTTTGGTATTTTCTTCGGTGCTTTTCCCTAAAATTCCTTTGCCATACATATCGAGAGCAAGGGCCGCATACCCTAGATCTACAAGTTTCCGAGCTTTTTCACAGACGAACTCATCACGACCTCCCCATGCATGGGAAATCAACACACTTGGCGCTGGATTAGAACGGCTATCGTCATAGGCGAAATAGCCCTCCAAGCACGTGCTACCATCAAAATATTCAATAAGATTTGTTTTCAATGCCATGGGTTAGAATCCCAATTTTAAGACGGAGTCATCCGTAGTTGTCAATTTTTGCCTAAGTCGCCTAATAAGACCAAAAAGGCCGTAAAATTTTTGTCTGGGTAGTAATCTGCTTAGCGTTCGTCAATCTTTCGGCACTCAATTTGAACATGCTTTTTTCGGCAGCGATATCCCTCGGCAGATTCCTGGCAATCCATCGTGCCGTTGTTTTCTATTTTTGTATACGCCCAACCCTGACCAATCTTTTTACAAGCGGCTTTCGCCGAATAATATACTATCTTATCCACTTTTTTCATGGCTATTTCTTTATCCTTAAACCAATCGGTAAAGGGTTCAAATTGCCGTTTAATGATTTTGTAATCGAATTTAGGATTATTTGCTTTTTCCGGCTGATTACAGGCGGTTAAAACAAACAGGACACAACAAGCGACCATGAGATTTTTCATTTTTTTCTCCCAGTTTGGTTTTTTAATTAGAGTGTCTATGTTTGATGTTATGGACCGGCCCAACACCCCGAGGGGATTGTATTGAATAAGCAAATTTATGTCGAGCGTCACATGGCAATCAGCCACATTAAAATTTCTCTATTCGTATGTATTTGCGTACGATTATATCCAAAATGAAAATTATCTAGATGCTAAGTAATTATAGAAATTCTCTGTGTTCCAAGTTTATTTGTTAGAGCAATTGGTAGGTAATTTACCTCATTATGAACGCCAATTGACTATGTAAATCTTGACAACTTTTATATAAGGACATTAACTCAGGGACAAGGTCAAAAGCACCGACTAACGATTCGAATTCTGAGCCAGATGCCAGCAGTAATGGCAGTTCCTGTGATACTGAAAAAGCATGGGCACGATGTTTTTCAGCAATGACTAGAAGGTATAAATAATGAACAGCTCGAATAATATATTTGGGATGTTGGTATGTATCAAGAATTGGCGTTAATAAAGCCTGCTGTAGAGACTTTGATTGGTCGGTTAACAAGGATGTATCGTCTGTGAAACTCGCTACCATGGGAAGGATATCTAGCGTCAATTTATCATCGAAATCTAATTTGGGCCAAGCAGCACTCGGTTTCTGCATGCCAAATAGTCGAGCAAACGCTTTTTGATAGCACCACGCTAAACTGGAGGTGACGGGCTCGAATATTGGACAACTCTCAGGATTTGAGTATTCAATGAATTTAGGAAACAAAGAATGGCGGATATCACTGATGGAACGATCACGTCGGTCATTTACTAATAAGCGATAACCTAGTCCACCAACGAGAATCACGCGGGAAAGACCCGTAAGATTTTCGAATTCGTTCAATAATAGTTGGATTGCTTGGGCTTCAATCGGGGTGACTGTCCATGATATAAAACCGATAAAATTACCAGCCACATAGGTATTGCCCATATTTCGCCATGTATCAATGATACATTGAACTTGTTCAGCGTTAATGGCTGGTCCATTGTACATTTCGCCAGCCATCCGATAAATCCCCGAATACAATTTTGCACTCCCAAAATCATCGAAGTATCGATATCGAATGCAATTGATAAAAAATCGCGCAAGGAGCAGTTCCTGCCAACTACGGTGGGTAAAGCGAAATTTTTCGGGGCCAGTGGACAGAAAAACTTCACTGGCTAATAACAAAGTGCACAGTTTGACATTTTCAATAATCGAACAAGCTGTGATGAAGTCTTCATTTTCCCTGGATTTCCCTCGTGTAGTGAGAAATCCTTCCCATCGTTTTCTAAGCTGCATCGCTTCCATAGATAAGTTGTCTTTATGGATTTCACCGCGAGATCGATAAAAAAACAGCCAAGCGACGATGGAAAGTGCAATAAAAAGGTGTTCTAATTCTACGAAATTAGTATTGGTGAGTCGGGTGCCTACAAGTCGGCTATTTCTGAGAAAAGTTTCAATAATTCTATTTAAAATAGATGCTTGTGTTAAAGTATTCGATTCTAAAAGTTCGTTGGTTGGGGGACGGTAGTTATTTAAAACCAATGGCGTTAATAGCTTTTCTAATAACTTTTTATCTTTAACAGACAAAAGCCAGAATCTACAAGCGGGAAAAGTTTCTATCGCCTGCTGCTGGGATAGAGGGAGAATTTGGTATGTTGCTGAGGGATTGTCCGCTAAACGATCCAACCCATGGATATCATTACGAATTGCGACAACGATGGAGAGTTTGGTATTGGAGGAATATCGATGGACTGCGAGGCGTAATAATTTCACAATAGTCGATAAACCGATGCTCGGATGATTGACCAAAAAATCGTTTAAACCATCAAGGATAATAGCGACATGTTCGCTTTCGAATTTTTGCTCCAGCCATGCCATGGTGCAGTTTTCTTCGGGGCATAGTGACTGTGCCCAGTTTAGCCACCATGCCCACAGTCCTTCCCAGGAATATGCATGTTCTGAATTATCGCTTATTGTAATTTGTTGCATCGGTATAAATAATGGGATTGGTGTGTTGCATGGACTGGCTAAATAGTCACGTGCTAAACGCCATGCAATCATTCTTAGGACAGTGGATTTTCCGACTCCTGCGGTACCTGTTACCACGATTCGAACAGGGCAATCACGAGTCGTTGTTACCCCATCGGCGACTAGTTGACAAATCTCGGCTTGACTGCCAAAAGTTCCTGTCATTGCTGTCGGAACGGAGTTCGAATTATTGGGTGATTCAATTTCAGTGCTGTTTCCAATTAATGCTTCAAAATTTTCTGCATGATTTACTTCAGTTATGCGTAGCAAAGTTTGCGCGACAACGGTCAGCGAAATGTCTTGGGGATATTGGCGTACAATATTTGCTATTATCCCTACGATTGGTGCGTTAGAACGTTGCGGAATTTTGACGCTTTTGTGGGTTCCTCTGATTACAATCCTTCGTCTCGAGTGATCGCTTGAAAGGGGTACGGATTGGTCCGATTCCGCACAAATATCAACGATTACTGGTGTTGGCCGTTGCGACTCCAGCGACATTTGGAGAAAGTTAGAAAACTGATGGTCAAGTTCGAGGAGCCATCGGTTCCTCCACTGCACAGCGGGGATTATTTGATTTCTTCCCCAGTCTTTCTTTCCTTGACTCAAAAAGCGTATTACTCCAAAAATAGGCGCTAGCAAAGGATAACCGAGGGCGTAAAATACATTGAGTACTGTCGTCAAAATAAGCGATCCCCCCGCATGGGGCACAGCTATATTGATGACTTGACGGGTTTTCTCCCATAATCCTGTAGATAGTTGGATTTTATCGCCTGGTTGGAGTAATTGTTTAACGACAAGACCGCCAGTACTATGAGTTATAAAAATGATGTGCTGAAATTCAGCGAATTCTGTTTCAATCCAGGTTTGTAAATCATAGGCGGCTTGTGGGATGCTGGCTCTATGCCAAGGCTTAGACAGGTAAGAAAAAGACAACACGGTTGTTTCAAGATTGGCATTTTCAAGTACCCAGCTAGGCATTTTCCCCCAAGTGGCAGACGCATCCCCAAACAATCCGTGTACAAAAACAAGCAAACAAGCAGCCCTTCGTCGTTGTTTTTGAGGAGGGTAGTGAATGACGCCATACCGACTGGTATCATGCCAGAAATCGTTAGCGAACATAGCTCACTAGTGCTTCAATTCGCAAATAGCCGAGGACATAGGCGAGGGGAAATGATTGAGAACAAGGTAAACAAATTCAGGAATTTGGGTGTCTACCATGTTTGTTTAACGCGGCTGTCTATTATTTATGCCACATGTTTTATGGTTATATATTGAGTTGAGATACCGACTGCCTACTACGAGGCAGTGGTTTCCCCTAATCGTATATTGCTAAAAATTTGTTTTAAGAGCCACGTGTGCAACGTTATTTAATCAGCGTTCGTTAATTCTTCGGCAGTCGAGTTTAACGCCTTTTTTCTTACAGCGAAATCCCTCAGCAGATTCCTCGCAATCCATTTCGCCTTTGCTGGCGAATTTGTCAAATGACCAGCCTACACCTGCACTCCTGCAATTGGTATTCGACGATTCATTCATGTCGTTAGTCGCTAATTTCATGGCTGTTTCTTTATCCTTTGTCCAGTCGGAATACGTTTCAAACTGGCGCTCTATAGTCTTAAAATCATATTTGGGAGCTTTATTGGGTGAATTACAAGCGGATAGAATCAAAAGGCAGCAACAAGCAACCATAAATATTTTCATATTTTTCTCCTGGGATATTTTAAGTAATGAAATGGGATTTTTCTGTAAATCCATATTGAGGTCTGGTAAATTGTATTGAATAAGCGATTTTATGTCGAGAGGAAGTTTCATTGTGCGTAACTTCTTAGCTTTTAACAAACGATCTTTGCCTCACAGCTTCATACAGAACTACCCCGGTCGCTACGGACAAATTCAAACTTTCAATTTGTCCGTACATCGGAAGTTTTATCAGCAAATCACAGTGTTCCTTCGTTAGACGCCGTAAGCCTTTGCCTTCTGCGCCTACTACGATGCCTACAGGAGGGGTAAAATCGCATTCGTATACTGTTTTTTCTGCATCGCTATCGGTTCCCATTAGCCAGATACCATTTTTTTTTAGCCATTCCATTGTCCGCGTCAGATTAGTTACTTTAAAAAGTGGTACGGTTTCGACCGCACCACTTGCTACTTTGTAAACTGTGGGCGACACACTGGCTGAACGGTCTTTAGTGATGATGATGCCATGGGCTCCAGTAGCATCAGCCGTTCTAAAGCATGCACCAAGGTTATGAGGGTCTTGAACTTGATCTAGAATTAGAAATAACAGTATTTCCGTGGATTGCTTTACAACGTCTTTGAGTTGTTCCTCATTTTGCTCGCTTGGAAGTTCGACGTCGATTATAACACCTTGATGATTAGCTCTCTGTGATAAGGAATCAAGTTGACCTCTATTAGTGGACTGGATGTCTATTTGTAGATTGTTTAAAAGAAGGCGCAGTTTTTCGATGCGTTTGTCGCGTCGCTTAGCGTCTAGCCATACGGTAACGATTTTCTGTGGCGTATGTTTAATCGCGGCTTCGACGGCATGCCACCCAAATAATCTTTTGATTTGATTCATCTGCGTCGGCGTTTTGTTTTCTTCGATGTAGTCAATTCGAAATCAATTTTTCGCTCATCTAGGTCCACTCTTGCGATACTAACTTGTACGGTGTCACCAAGTCGATAAGTTACCCCACTCTTTTCACCATAAAGCCGATGGCCAATGGGGTCGAAATGGAAATAGTCTCTATCAAGAGTGGCAACATGAACAAGTCCTTCAACAAAAATTCCTATCAATTCGACAAAGATTCCAAACGAGGTCACACCACTAATAATGCCTTCAAACTCTTCACCCAATTTATCCAACATGTATTCGCATTTTAGCCAAGATACTACATCCCGTGTTGCTTCGTCGGCACGTCGTTCGGCGTTTGAACAATGTTCTCCCAGTTTTAGCATATCGTTTTGACTATACGCCCAATTTTTAATAGGTTGTCCACCTAAACAGTATTTAATCGCACGGTGAACCAGTAAATCCGGATAGCGGCGAATCGGTGAGGTGAAATGGGTGTAGGATTCGAGTGCTAACCCGAAGTGGCCATTGGGCTCTGGGCTATAGACCGCCTGGGATAATGATCGCAATAGTACGGTTTGAACCACATGTGCATCCGGTCGTTCTTTTATATGCTCGATTAGAGCCATATAATCTTTGGGGCTAGGTTTGTCTCCGCCTTCCAACTCTAATCCCAAACCTCCTAAAAACGTTCTTAAATCAGTAATCTTTTCCGGTTTTGGGCCTTCATGGACTCGAAGCAGATGGGGTATTTTTTTTCGCTTTAGAAAGCGAGCGCTAGCGATATTCGCCAATATCATGCATTCTTCTATTAGCTTGTGGGCATCGTTCCGTGCCGCCGGGATGATTTTTTCAATTTTCCGTCCTTTCCCAAATATGATTCGCTGTTCTTGGGTATCAAAGTCAATGGCGCCCCTTTCGCCTCGACTTTTACGGAGTGCGCGGTAAAGCGCGTAAAGTTCTTCCAATCTTGGAATCAATGCCTTGTATTTTTTTCGAAGGGTTTGGCTTTTTCCCTCCAGAATTTCAGCAACTTCAGTATAAGTCATCCGAGCATGGGAGCGCATCACAGCTTCAAAAAACTTCGAACTTCTGAGTAGGCCTTCTTCGCTAATCGATAGTTCGCAAACCAGACAAAGGCGATCCTGTTGAGGATTTAACGAACACAGGCCATTGGAAAGTGTTTCCGGTAGCATTGGGATCACACGGTCAGGGAAATATACTGAAGTTCCACGCTGATACGCTTCTAGGTCCAGCCCCGCATTAGGAACGGCATAATGGGAAACATCAGCAATCGCAACTAATAAACGCCATCCTTTGGGCGTTCGTGTGCAATATACTGCATCGTCAAAGTCCCGAGCATCTTCTCCATCAATGGTCATCAAAGGAAGTTCGCGGAGATCTTTTCGCTTTTTCGCTACTGTTTTAGAAATGCTTTTCCCAAATTGCTTTGCTTCATCAAGCACCGATTTCGGCCACTCACAGGGTAAATCGTAGCTTCGAATCGCCATTTCAATCTCCATGCCAGGGGCCATGTGTTCACCAAGCACTTCAACGACTCGACCAATCGGTTGTTTTCTTCGATTGGGTTGTTCGATGATTTCAACCACCACTATTTGTCCATCGCACGCATTATTTCGTTGGGCTTCGGGTATGAGTATGTCTTTGGCCAAGTTCTTGTTATCAGGGATGACTAATAAGACCCCGCGTTCGTCATACAATCGCCCTACAACCCTTTGAGTGTTTCTCTCTAGTACCTGGACAACAGCAGCTTCTTTTCGTCCGCGTCGGTCAACTCCTTTAACTCGGACCAGTACGCGATCGTTATGCATCAATGCTCGCATTTCTTTGGGCGAGAGGAATAAATCATCGCCACCTTTGTCCAGTTTTAAAAATCCAAAACCATCGGAGTGGCCAATGACTCGACCTGAAGCTAAATCAGTCTGATTGATCAAGCAATAACAATGGCGTCGATTGCGATGGAGCTGACCATCGCGTTCCATTGCTCTTAGCCGCCGACGAAGAGCTTCAATGCTATCAGCCTTTTTTAAACCTAGCCCTTTGCCCAGTTCTTCACGTGTTAGCGGCACAGCTCGTTCAGTCAAGTAGCTTAGAATGAACTCTCTGCTTGGTATCGGGTGGTCGTATTTTTTTGCTTCTCGCGCCGCGTAAGGATCTTTTGACCGCTTTGATTTTGACGTTTTTAATTTTGAAGTAACCATGTTTTTTTATGAGAGTAACTCGATCCAGATTGTATTCCACTTACCGAGTTGATCGATGCGGTTAATTGGGTGACGAATTAAAGAATTTATATAAGGGTCCGTTAATTCCTGTATAATCGCACCGCTATAAATTCAGCGTATGGTTAACCTTAACGAAATACCCGGGCGTTAGCCGTTGGATAATAATTTGCCAACAATTCAAAGTTCAGGCCGAGGTGGCGAAATTGGTAGACGCGCATGGTTCAGGTCCATGTGGGGGAAACCCCGTGGAGGTTCAAGTCCTCTCCTCGGCACCATTTATCAATTGAGAAACCTATGATAGCACCCTACCTCCGCACTAAGAGGTACTAATCTAGTGGGTGATGATAAAAAAAACAAATGGGCAGATTCATGAAGGTTTATTGCTTCTGATGGGTTGGAATAAATGTATCTGCAATTTGTTTTAAATCCATGTGTTTCGTTTTTGACTGCAATTCACTATCGGATTGTAACAGTGTTAATGTGTCAATTAGCGCAGTATAGTAAGCTACTAGCCGGGTATTATAACGATAGGCCTTAAATAAGCTATGGGTCAGGAACAAAAAAGCGAAAAGTAGGGTGAAACGAATCGCGTTGGTAGCAAAAAGAAAGTACGGTTCTTTGATCTTGCTTCCTGATGATTCAAATTTGACGTCTTTTAAAGTGCTTATCTCATTTTGAAGTGATGTTTGGCGTTCTTCAGAAAGCTTTATCGCGTTCTTAAGTTCGATAAATTGATTGGTGAACACTTCTACTCTCGGTAATGTACTAACGTTCTGCTGTTGTAGATATGGGAGCCATTCTTTGTCCGATGAAAGTTTTTTCAAATCATCAATAAGGGCAGGATGACTTTCGCTTTTCAGCAAGACACCTCCCGCGCCGGAAATCCACCCAATAGATCCGTTTGCCGAAAGCATTATATCGTAAAGATGCCGGTCCACTCCGGTTTTGACCGGTATCCAAGTATTGCCGCCGTTTTCTGTTTTAATTAAGGTACCATCCAAACCAACTGCCCACCCAAATTCGCCGTTTTCAAGGAAAAAGACGCTTGTTAAATACTCTTGGGTATGGCTAGTTTGATTCGCCCACGTGGCTCCTCCGTCCATGGTATGGATGACTGTCCCCGATCCTCCAACAATCCAACCCCGCAATCCGTCCGATAAAAAGTGAATGTCCCTCAAGTTTTGTTTGGATGCTGGATGTTTCGTCTCTTGCCAGCTTGCACCACTATCTACGCTATGCAACAGAGTACCCTTTTCGCCTGAGAGCCACCCCACTGTCCCGGTTTCTTCAAACCAAACATTGAGGAGTGAGGTATCGGTTCCAGTGTTTTTTAAAGACCATGACAAACCTCCGTCTTGAGAAACCAGAAGGGTTCCGTTGGCGCCAACTGTCCAAATGGTGTTTATGGCCTCAGCAACATAAACGGCTGAAAAATTGGCTTTTGTTTTCGAATGAAGCAGACCAGGTAAGGCCAAAGGGTTCCAAGTTATTCCTCCATCAGTAGATATCAAGGCGATATTTAGTTGAAGATTTTGAATCCAGCCGAGTTGTCCATCTGACGAAAAATTGATTTTTCTATAGTAACCGATTCCGTTACTTGCTTGCTGTTGCCAGCTTTGCCCCCCGTCGGTTGATCTAAGTAATATCCCGTGACGTCCGATGCCTTCTCCACCGACGATCCATCCCTGATGAGTATTTTCGATAAAATTAATATCAAGCAAATCCGCTTTCATACCAATTTCCCGACGCTTCCAGCTCTGTCCACCGTCAGTTGAGACAAGCAGAGTGCCTCCACCCCCAACGATCCATCCTAGTCGTCGGTCGGCAGAAAATTCGATATCTAATAAATCAGCAGTGGTGTCAGTAATCTGATTTTGCCAATTTTGACCACCATCTTTTGTAAAAAATACAGCGCCTTCACCCCCAATAATCCATCCTCGTTGGTCATCTTCCAGAAATTTTAATTTCTGCAGAAAAATGGGAGCACCTAAATGCTGACGTTGCCAGTTTTGGCCTTTGTCAGTCGAGTGGAGCAAGATGCCATCACCCGCAATAATCCAACCTCTTTTCCCATCTGCGGAAATGTGAATATCCCGTAAAAAAGTGTTTGCATCTATGTCCAGGGATTGCCAATTTTGGCCGCTATCATTCGAAACAAGCAGTTGTTCATCCCCTATTATCCAACCTCTCGTACCATCTTCAGAAAATTCTATTTTCCTTAAATCCGCATTGACATTAATATCGTTAAGCTGCCAACTAAGACCCGAATCGGACGACGCTAGGACGGTCCCTTCATCTCCTATTATCCACCCGTGTTTACCATCGGTTGAAAAGTAAATGTGGCGTAAATCGGTAGTTGTCAGGCTGTCTTTATATTGCCAATTATGGCCATGATCAGCGCTCATATATAGCATGCCACCTTCACCAACTAACCACGCAGTGCCTGATTTATCTACATTAATTTCAAGTGCCGATGGTACTTCGGATGAATGTTTTTGTTGCCAGGTGTGACCTTGTTCCTTTATCCAGATTTCAGCATTTTCTCCCACTGCTACCGCAAACTGCTTAGCGGACACAATATCGGTAAATTCATACTTGACATCGAGAGTTTTTGAGGCCCATGTGTTATTTGCTTCCAACGATAGGATGATGCCATCACGCCCTACTGCCCATCCTTGTTTTCCATTCGAAGAAATTGCTAGGGCGTTAAGGCGTACAGGTTGATTCCATGATTTGTCTTCCCAAATTACTCCAACATCTGAAAATCTCTTTTTTATATTGTTTTTTACTGCAGTAAGTTGGGTTTCAAGAGATTTGTAATTATTTTCCTCATTAGCCAGCGAGATTTGTTTATGGGATATAAAACGAGTCCGCGAATTCAGCGCTTCGCTGAGGTCTTGGCTTACCAATTTTGGGGCTTGGATTACTCCGTAAATTCCGAGTCCGAAGATTAGAAAAACCCCGCTTAGAAAACGATGAGCGGTTGACTGGTAGTGTTGAGCCCGGATACGAAGCTCTTTAACATGGCTGTCCATGGGGTTTTGGTGGGTTTTACTCTCAAATGAAGTTCGATCATGAGTTTGCCATAGCTGCCTATCATCAATCATGCTTAGATTTTTCCTCCAAAGCGACTTTCGAGGAGCTTCGAGGATACAAAATCGATCCCCGCTTTATTTAAAGATCTTTTAGAAACCAATTTCTGATGGAAAACTGATTGAAGCGAAAATTTTACCATGCATCTGTATTAACGCTATACTCTAAGACCACTTAATAATATAGTGTTTTATTAAGAATATTTAATCAAATCAGCTATAGTTTGTATTCTCCGAATTGAGCGGGAAATCGAGTTTTCAGCGTGGTTCCAAAATCTTATACTAGGCGGGTCATTGATCATAATCTGTCGTTGATCGCCTGTCATGAATGCGATAGTTTGTATCGAGTTGACCGTATCCCCGAATCATCTATTGTTAAATGTTTCCGGTGTGGTGCTGTGTTGATGGACAGTAAGAAACATACATTGGATACAACGTTGGCTCTTACTGTCACGGGGTTGATATTGTTTCTTATTTCTAATGTATACCCCATTTTGAGTTTCGATTATGAAGGTCAAATAACTCAAACGATTCTGATGACAGGAGTGATTGATCTTTATAATCAGGATATGCCTTTGTTAGCTGGGCTGGTGTTTATCACCACAATGCTAGTGCCAGCACTTCAACTGGTGTTATTACTGTACATTTTTTTACCGCTAAGACTTAACAGTATTCCGTGGAAATTGGCGGCAATATTTCGGTTTGTGAAAACATTTACACCTTGGAGTATGCTAGAGGTGTTTATGCTTGGAATTCTAGTGTCAATTGCAAAGCTTGCTACAACGGCGACTATTATTCCTGGAATTGCACTTTGGACATTTAGTGCTCTTATTGTGATTCTTGCCTTGGCGGCATCCAGGATGAATCCAGAATTGGTTTGGACTAAAGTAAGTTTTAAGCCGCAAAAATGAAAAGTCAACCAATGACCGCCGCAAATGCATCACTTATTAATTGCCATAGTTGCGGGCTCCTTACCAAAGTAAAGAATAAATTGGCCATCGATTGTCCTCGTTGTTCTGCGAGAATTCATTTTCGTAAACCCAATAGTGTGACTCGAACTTGGGCTTTTTTAATTGCGGCCTATGTTCTATATGTTCCAGCAAACTTAATGCCGATCATGATAGTAACTCAATTGGGAGATGTTACACCGGATACTATTCTTAGTGGTGTTATCCATCTGTTCATTACTGGGTCTTGGCCGATAGCGCTGGTCGTATTCGTCGCCAGTATTTTTGTGCCAATTTTAAAATTGCTTGTTTTTACATACTTGGTTATCTCTGTGCAAATAAAATCGCAATGGAGGCCAAAAGACAGAACCAGGCTTTACCGTATGTCGGAGGCGATTGGTCGTTGGTCGATGGTTGACATTTTTGTGGTTTCTCTAATGGTTGCTTTAGTAAAGGTTCAGGGTATTGCGGAAATTCATGCTGGTCCGGGAGCTATAGCTTTTGGTGCGGTGGTAGTTCTCACGATACTAGCGGCAATGACTTTCGACCCACGTATGGTTTGGGATGGCGCAGAGAACACCGATGAGTGAACAACAAGTCGATGAGGAATTTATTAAAAATTTACCCGAGGCTGAAATCCAAATAAGACAAGAACTATCTCTCGTTTGGCTAGTCCCGTTGGTCGCATTGCTGATCGGAATTTGGCTTGCCTATAAATCGTGGTCTACATTGGGTCCAGAGATTGCTATCTCCTTCAACACAGCAGAAGGGTTGACGGCTGGGAAAACCAAAATTAAGTATAAAAATGTAGAAATTGGGACAGTAAAGTTGATTAAATTGTCCGATGATTTAAACCGAGTTGTTGTATTGGCGAGTTTAGTAAAAGATGCCGAAAAATACCTTACTGAAGAGACGCGGTTTTGGGTCGTAAGGGCACGAGTCGCTGCAGGAGAGGTTTCAGGGTTGGGAACTTTGTTGTCCGGCGTTTATATCGGCATTGATCCCGGCAGGGCAGGGGCCTCGTCGAGAAATTTTATCGGGTTGGAGACTCCACCAGTATTGACGGAGACTATACCTGGTAGGCATTTTGTCCTTAGGGCAAATGATCTTGGTTCGCTTGATTTAGGGTCACCGGTATATTATCGGAAAATCAAAGTTGGTCAAATAGTTAGCCGAAACCTTCAGCAAAGTGGGCAATCGGTCATTATCAAAGTGTTCATAAACGCTCCGTATGCACAAAGAGTGAACGAAAACACACATTTTTGGAATGCTAGCGGTATGGATTTTTCGTTGGATGCCAATGGTATTCAAATAACCACGGAATCTCTTGTGACTTTAATTGTTGGGGGCATTGCGTTCGATACTCCAGTAACGATGGATGTTGCTGCCCCTGCTAATGACGAAGATGAATTTGTTCTCTACGAAAATCGTCGTGCAATATTTAAAAAAGATTATGGCAGAAAGATTCGTTATGTTCTTTATTTTAATCAATCGGTACGTGGGCTGAATGTTGGTGCCCCTGTTGAGTTCAGAGGAATTCGGCTTGGAGAGGTTACAAATGTTAGGATGGAAGTTGATGAAAATCTTTCAGACGTTAAGATTCCTATAACTATCGCGCTGGAGCCTGCAAGGTTTGGCATAAAGGGAAGCCTTGACGAAGCTAATATTGTCTTTGAAACTCGAAAAAATGCTCTTGATAATTTCGTCAGACGAGGTTTGCGGGCAGAACTCAAAACTGGAAATTATGTCACGGGTAGTTTATTTGTCGGCCTCGATTTTGACCCCAATGCCCAACCTGCTCGGATAAATTGGGAAACATCTCCACCAGAATTTCCAACAAAGGGAACTTCATTCGAAGAAATTGCGAATAGTGTAGAAAATATTCTTCATAAATTGGAAAAGCTTCCTCTTGAAAACATAAGCACTCAGGTCCTTCAGTCGATAGAATTACTAAATGAAACCATGAAAGAGTCGGAACAATTAGTCCAAAGTATGAATAATGCGGTCGCACCAGCAATGGTTAATACTCTAGAGCAAACACAAAAAACGCTGCTGGCAGTAGAAAATACAATAGATAGCGGTTCCCCTGTGCAGCATGGTTTCAAAGATGTGCTTGAAGAACTTACCAAGGCCGCACGATCTATACGCGTTATGGCGGATTATCTGGAGCGCCACCCCGACGCGCTTATCTACGGTAAAGAAGGGCGTAACTGATGCGCATTCTTTACGTTACCGCAGCTATTTTCTTTTTTTTACTGAGCCAAGGTTGTAGTGGAACACGCCCTTCCACATTTTATATTTTGAGCCCGATATCAAGGCTCCAAGAGTCTGAAAACATAGAATCAAATACGCAGCACATTGGCATATTATTGGGGCCGGTATCTATTCCTGAATTTTTAGACAGACCTCAAATTGTGACGCGTTCGAGTGAAAACATATTAGAATTGGCTGAGTTTCATCGTTGGGGAGGCTCTTTTCAGAATAATATTCTTGGAATACTTGGAGAGAATTTATCGATATTATTGGATTCGGATCGTATTCTGCTGTTTCGACAGCAACCCCTTTTCCCAGTAGATTTTCGTGTCATTCTCGATGTTAGACAATTCGATGGAGAACTCGGGTCTACCGTCGTTTTGAGTGTACACTGGATGGTTGCTGACCAACGTGGTAACAGAAAATTCCTTGTCAGAAAATCGTTGTTTAGAGAGCAAACATCGGGGCCTGGTTATGAGGCATTCGTATCGGCCCAAAGCAGAGCTGTGGGTGCATTAAGTCAGGAAATAGCTGATGCGATTACAGATATAGTAGAAAACCATAGCCAAATTTCTAGCCCCAGTAAGGATGTTTCAGATTCTAAGAAAGATTGAGAATAAACCTTTCCGAAAGTTACTATATTAATGCTATTTGTATTGAGTCGGTTAGCTAACACTATTTCATTTCTGTTTTTAAGGCTTTTGTCTTACGTTCGCTTAAATAAAAGGTAATCCAGACAAAGAGTAAAGAAATAACCGCTATAACCCAGATAAATTCTTCGACAAAGGAAACGGTCACGGCAATAACGGCCAGCAATACACCTAGCGCTGAAAAATGCCAGCCAACGTGGATGCCATCAAGAAAGGCAGATAATGCCAGCACCAGAAGAATCATAAGACCCGCGCTTTCGAATTGCAATTGGCCAGCATGCAAAAAACCATAGATGATAACAATTGCCATAAGGTTACTGCCCCAATGATACAGCTGAGTCAGAAGCAAATGTTTCCGAGTGTTTTGTTCGTTGATATGAGGCCATCCACTGATAATCGCGGCAATAGCAAATATTGGATTCATGGCAAACCATAAAAAATGGGCATCCTCCGGCGAAACATTGGTCAATGTTACTCCGCCCAATGTCAACAAAATTAATGTTATAAAAACATATTTTTCTAATTTACTCAGTTTAAAATCTATTGTTTTCATGATACTTAACTTAGAGCAAGTTTTTAGGTGCTTAGTTGTCTAGTTTTAAAGCATCAAATAGCGCTTGATTTTACGGATTCTTGGTTGTACTGATTTGTTTGGATTGGAGTCATTGGTGTCGTATAGAGGTTGTGGCTTTGAGTTAAAATTAGCTGTCGTGGTCATAGCCATGCATTTCTACGAAACCTCGACCAGTTTGGGAGCCAGAAA
>CAZZET010000019.1:5211-49040 GCA_964653275.1 uncultured Methylococcales bacterium | reverse complement strand
GTGGGCCGTGCGCGATTCGAACGCGCGACCATCGCATTAAAAGTGCGGTGCTCTACCGACTGAGCTAACGGCCCATAAGAGAAAGGCGCTCATCATACCGGATAGACCAAAAAAGGCAAGCGATAATTCTGTAATTTCCGCCACCAAACCTTACTAGCGGCCTTATTGCCTATAACATGTTGGATCGGCAACACCCGCCTCTATGAATCCCGCCCGTCTAAACCGGCAGGCATCACATACACCACACGCCCTACCCTTATGATCGGCAGCATAGCAAGATACCGTCATGGCGTAATTAACGCCTAGTTCTAATCCTTTTCTGATAATATCCGCCTTATTCAAATTAATCAACGGCGTATGGATTGTAAATGGTTGCCCTTCCACGCTTGCCTTGGTGGCAAGATTGGCGAGGTTTTGGAAGGCTTGAATATATTCGGGTCTACAGTCCGGATAGCCAGAATAATCCACTGCATTAACCCCGACAAAAATATCATAGGCACGTAAAACTTCTGCCCAACCCAACGCTAAGCTCAAAAAGACCGTATTTCTAGCGGGGACATAAGTCACGGGAATTCCATTTTGGAGTTTATCTGGAATCACAATTGTGTCGTCGGTCAACGCGGACCCACCTATTGATCCCAAATCGAGCGAAATGACTTTGTGTTCCAATACATTGAAGGCTTTAGCCAGGGAATTTGCTGCATCAAGTTCTGCATGGTGTCGCTGCCCATAGTCAAAACTTAGAGCAAAACAATGGAACCCTTGCTCCTGGGCTATCGCTAATGCGGTTACGGAATCCAAGCCACCCGATAACAAAACAACTGCTTTATGCACAAACCACCCCCTACTTCCCTGCTGAATCGCCCCACAATACTTTGTGCAGCTGTATTTGGAACCGAACTGGCAAACGATCCCTGACTATTTTGTTAGCTAAAACCGTAGGCGCTTCCATTCCATGGCAGGGTGAAAATAAAACTTCACAATGTTTTGAGATTTCATGCTCTTTTATTGTGCCTCTTGCCCATTGGTAATCTATTTCATCGCCAATGACAAATTTCACCTGATCTTTAGGTTTCAAAAAAGACAAATTGGAATAGAGATTTCGACTAACCTCACCAGAACTTGGTGTTTTCAGATCCATCACGACAACGACCCGATTATCTACATCGGAAATGGATACTGCTCCACTGGTTTCTAAAGACACTTTGTATTCCCGGTCGACCAAAGCTGTCAGTAGATCTAAACAATTTTTTTGGGCCAGTGGTTCACCTCCAGTTACCGTTACGTAGGGCGTTTGGAATTCCTCTATTGTTTGCAGTATTTCATCAATAGAGGTGGTCTTGCCTCCTGTAAATGCATAAGCGGTATCGCAATACGTACAGCGCAAAGGACAACCCGTTAGCCGAATAAAGGCAGTAGGAAATCCGACAGTTCTCGATTCCCCTTGCAACGAATGGAATATTTCTGTAATTCGCAATTCCGCCACGTTAGCATCCGATATTAACGCTTGTTCCTTCGGATTTTTTGTAATCTTGCTTTGGCTAACCTGGCAACCGTTGTGTTGGGGTACTGTTCCATAACACCAATTAAGATCTCTTGAGCCTTTTCCCAATTTCCTTCTTCGTATTGAATAAAACCCGTTTTAAGTAAAGAATCTTTTACTTTAGCACTCTGCGGATACTCATACACAACAGCATTGAAAGCTTTCCAAGCTTCGTCAAACTCCCGCTGAACGTAGTGAGCTTCCGCCAGCCAATATTGAGCGTTATCGGCGTATTCTCCTTCTCGATATTGGGCTAAAAATGCTTTAAAGAGAGAGATGGCAGCCAAGTATTCACCATTTTGCAAGGTCTGATAGGCTTTTTGATAGGCCTTTTTCTCGTCTGGTGTCGCAGTTTTGGGTTGGGGCTTATTTTTCTGTTGAGCAGGTTTAGTTTTTGATTTTGGCTGAGCTGCCGGAGTTGCAACCGACAACGATGAATCCTCTACACTCATTGGATTGGGCTTATGCTCTTCGAATTGCAAAATCCGTTGATCAATATCCAGATAAAGATCCCGCTGACGCTTCTTTATGCTCAGCAGTTCGTGGTCCAGACGCTCATTTTCCCCACGAAGCTGTTTTATTTCAGATTGCAACTGCTGTAGTTGATTAAACATGTTTAGAAATGTTTTGTTTGATAGGCGTTTTTCAAGTTCTTCTACTCGGATCGGCAAAGGGATATCAGACCGATCCTGCTTGTCGCCCAACAAAGGTGACGCCTGCTGACATTGCGCAATACCCCAATTTAGAACCAGGATTAAACCAAAAACTATTTTCATCGTAAATTAACTTTTAGTAGTGACTATTAACAAAATGGGGTATTTGTTCAAACATCTCTATCGTTTGAATCTTCCGAAAATAAGGTATTTTTCGGCAAAAATAAATCACGATACAGGTAAACCGAATTTTTATTTCGGGTATTTGATTTCAGCGCGGCGATTTTGACTCCAACCCGATTCATTGTTGTCGAAAGCGACTTGCTTTTCCTCACCGTAACTTATAACGATAATCTGGGCATCCTCAACGCCTTGAAGCTTCATAATTTTTGCCACCGCATTCGCCCGCTGTTCTCCCAACGCAATATTATATTCGCGGGTTCCTCGTGCATCGGCATGTCCTTCGATAGTGACGCTTAGTTCCGGATGGCTCGCTAGAAATTCGGCATGGGCTGCAATAAGACCTTGATGAGCAGGTTCAACAGTGCTGCTATCAAATTCAAAGTAAACCACCGTATTGAAAAGAGGACTTTGAGGGTCTGTCCAAGGCTTTTCACCCTGATACCAACTATTGTTCCCGTCAAGTCCTTCTGTTTCGATGCCCTTTAGTTCTCCACCCGGTTCAATCCCTTGGGTCGTTGCCCCATCTCCATAGAACCCACCACCCTGATTTCCAGCACCATCGTTCTCGTCGGTTTTAAAGAGGCTACAACCACTCATAGAATTAATTACCAATGCCAAAACTACTACTATATTTAATCGACTCATCAGTTTCTCCAACGTCATCGGACGCAATTTAACAATTTAACCTTTATCTACACAGACTTTAGTAAGGCGACCAAACCGGTTCACGAACATCACCGCTATCAAAAACCAACCGTTGGCGTACTTTTCCATCGACCGATACCGCCGAAAGCACACCTTGAAATCCATCGTTTGTTCCATAAAGAATCATACTTCCATTGGGTGCAAAACTGGGCGATTCATCCAAACGACCTTTCGTTAAAATTCGAACAGTCCCAGACGATAAATCTAGGAGCGCGATACGGTACACACCTTTGTTACCATGGACCAGCGCAATAGATTTTCCATTCGGTGAAACGACTCCTCGCGCATTATAATCACCTTCCATTGTCAAACGTTTTGCTCTTCCGCCGTTCGTGGGTATGCGATAGAGTTGTGGTTTACCACCACGATCGGACGTAAAGACAATACTTTTGCTGTCACCTGACCATGTGGGCTCAGTATCTATAGCATAGCTATTAGTCAGTCGTCTTAACGATCTTGAGATCAGATTCATGACATAAACATCTGGGTTTCCATCCTTTGACAAAGTTAATGCCAGCTGACTACCGTCCGGCGACCAAGCAGGAGCCCCATTAATCCCAGGGAACGAAGCCAGCTTTTCGCGTTTACCGCTCCTGAGAGTTTGCACGTAGATCGCCGGGCCTTGATTTTCAAATGAAACATAGGCTATACGCAATCCATCCGGTGACCAAGCAGGTGACATGAGAGGCTCCCGTGATGTAATCACCGATTGGGGGTTATACCCATCTGCGTCGGCTATTTGCAGTTTATATCGTTTCTCTTCACCCTTACCTTTATCGGTAACATAGGCAATTCTGGTGGTAAAAGCACCGGGTTCACCCGTGAGCGATTCGTATATAATATCGCTTATTCGGTGAGCGACTCCTCGCAGTTCTTTACGTGTCGCTGGAAAAGAAAACCCCGTGAGTTGTTCCCCACGAAACGTATCAAACAGTTGAAAATTTACAATATATTTTCCTGGAGCAGTTTCCTGTGCGTGACCGATAACAAGGTTATCCTGACCTAATACTCGCCAATTACGAAATTGCACCTTAGCCGCATTACTCGGTGTGGTCAGCATATCTTTTCGAGGCAATGTTTTAAAGCGTCCACTTCTCTTCAGATCAGCTGCAACTACAGCGGCAAAATCAATCGGCGGTTGCTTCCCCATACCATTCCATCCGAACGGGACTACCGCAATAGGAAGAGCACCTTCCATCCCTTCGGTAATCTCAATGGTAAGTCCTGCGTGTGCTATAGCCGAGAATAGAAGCACAGGGATAACGAATAGCGAATAAATAATTTTTTTCATCAACACTTTCACTTATGGCATTTATTGAGGCTTAAAAATGAATTCAAAAGTCCGAAATCGGGAGAACAATGCCGGTTCAGTCGGAACTGGTAACGGAGATGCCTTAAGTACCGCAGTTTCCGCTGAACGATCAAATGCACTCGTTCCACTACTCCTGGTAACCCGTGCATCTATTACTTCCCCTCCCGGGATAACTTTGACCTGGATTTTACATGACAAGCCACTCGCTGGTAGTGAAGGCTGAATCCAATTTTGCTTAACTTTTTGCTGAATCAAAATCCTGGCATTCGCAATCGCTTTGTTTAACTTACGCAGGTCTTCGGCATTTTGTTTCACTTTTCTTTGCTTTTGCAGAGCCATTTGAGCCAGTTTTTGCTGACGCAGAGTTTCTTCTTTTTTCTGCCGCTCAAGTTCTGCCTTACGTTTTTGTGCTAAATCCTCTAATCGTTTTTCTTCCACAAGGCGCTTTTCCTCAGCTTCCTTAGCCTTTGCTTCTTCTTCCAAACGTTTTTTTTCGTTCTCTTCCTGCTGTTGTTTAATTTCAAGCAACCGTTTGGCCTCGGTGGCTTGCTCATTTTTCAATTCCGCCAGTTTTTTCATCTGCGCTATTTGTAAAGCCTGACGTTTTTTTTCTTCAGCGAGAGCTTTCTTCTGCTCGAGTTGTCGCTGCTGCTTTGCTTCGAGTAGGCGCCGCTCCGCCTCATGTCTACGATTTTCCAATCGTTTCTGCCGTTTGACTTCAGCAAGCCGCTGACGGTCTTCTTCCTTCCGTAATCGTTCCACCTCCGCTTGAATTTTTGTCTCATCCATGACCGTCGCCTGGACAATTTCGGGCTCTACTTGAGGTTTAACAATAGCGTTTTGTTGGTTAAAACCGAATAAAAACAGGGCTAACAATCCACCATGTAGAATCAACGACTGAAGCAGCGATATCCGGTATGTTCTGCTAGTACCCACTATTTCTCCAATGGCTTTGTCAACAAGCCTACATTGGGTACACCTGCATTTTTGAGGGCCGCCATGATGGTAACGACTCTACCGTATTCGACTAACCTATCACCACGAATCAAAACAGCAGTGCCAGGCTTATGTCTTAGAACCGCAATGACTTTTAGTGTCAAGGCTTGGGCCAATACAGGTTCGTCCTGACGGTCACCTACATCGATAAAAAATTGACCCTGTTTATTAATTGTTACCACCAATGGAGGTACTTTATCCTCAGACACTACTTTAGCTTCGGTCCGAGGTAGCTCCACATCAACCCCAGTCTGTAGTAATGGCGCCGTAATCATGAAAATCACCAGCAACACTAACGTGACGTCAATATAGGGAACAACATTAATTTCAGCGACAGGTTTTCTGCGATGGCGGCTTGACTTCATTCTTTAGGTTTGTATGCCTGACGTTCTAACAATCCGATAAATTCGTCTATAAACACTTCGTAGCGGTTAGAGAGCTGTTCGATTTTAGTCGCATACCGATTGTAGGCGATTACCGCTGGGATCGCCGCAAACAAACCCATCGCCGTAGCAACAAGTGCTTCTGCGATTCCTGGAGCCACTAAGGCCAAGGTTGCCTGTTGAACATCACCCAGTGATCTGAAAGAGTTCATAATACCCCAAACTGTTCCAAACAAACCGACATAGGGGCTGGTCGAACCCACGGTAGCTAAAAAGGGTAGACGATTGTCCAAAATATCCATTTCACGACTGAGGGCAATGCGCATCGCTCGTTCCGTCGCATCGACCAAAATCTTGGATGACATTCCCGACTGATTCTCAGATCTGGAGAACTCTTTATAACCCGCCAAAAATATTTTTTCGATGCCATCACTCTGATATTTATACGCAGATAGTTGTTTGTGGAGGTCCGCAAGATCGATACCCGACCAAAAGCGTTTTTCAAATACATCCGCTATATTTCGCACGGATTTCAATTCGCGATGTTTTTCAAAAATAAAGGTCCACGCGACAACCGAAGCTAATAGTAAAATCAACATGACCAGTTGTACGATAACACTGGCTTCTTTGACCAGATGGAAGAAAGATAAATCAGCGACCATTGTCTATATATTTGAAAAATTCAGCGGGTAAAATTTTAGGACGAAACGATTCGGCATCCAAACAAGCGATACGAATAGTGGCATGACAAAGGGTAAAATTATGTTTCGGAGGTTTTACAATTTTCTGATCAAACACTAAACTGGCTCGTTTTACCGAACAGATATCCGCAGTCACGGTAATATCATCATTAAACTTCACTGGTTGAATAAAATCAATTTGAAGTGATTTGACAACAAATAGAATTCCTAATCGGTTTTTAAGTTCATCCTGTTGGAGATGAATTGAACGTAACATTTCTGTCCGAGAACGCTCGAAAAACTTTAGGTAGTTAGCATAGTAAACAATCCCATGTCCGTCGACATCTTCGTGATAAACTCGAACTGGCCAATTAAAATTTTTTAGACTAGGCTGCATTTTTCAAAAGATCTTGAAGAGCGGTTGGATTGAGGTGTTAGTCCGCTTCAAACAAATCGTCATTCCACTCTCGTGCCGGCGGTTTTAATCCAAAATGCAAATAGGCGTTCCGGGTGACAACTCGGCCCCTAGGTGTTCGCATAATAATTCCTTGCTGGATTAAATAGGGCTCTATGACGTCTTCTATCGTCCCCCTTTCCTCGCTGATAGCTGCGGATAATGTATCAAGACCCACCGGCCCACCGTCAAAATTTTCTATTATTGCTTTCAAAAGTTTCCGATCCATTTGGTCTAAACCCTTGACATCGACATTTAGCAAATCCAAAGCACTCCGGGCAATTTCCCTATTAACTCGACCATCGGATTTTACCTGAGCATAATCCCGAACTCTTCTCAATAAACGATTGGCAATCCTAGGGGTGCCACGAGAACGTTGCGCAATTTCCAAAGCGCCTTCATTATCCATGTCCACCGCCAGGATTCGAGCTGATCGACCGACGATTCGGGACAGTTCTTCCACAGTATAAAATTCGAGACGTTGTACGATTCCAAACCGATCACGCAAAGGAGATGTTAACAATCCAGCCCGAGTCGTCGCCCCGACCAACGTAAACGGAGACAAATCCAATTTAATTGAACGCGCGGCAGGACCTTCCCCTATCATAATATCCAACTGATAGTCCTCCATAGCAGGATAAAGTATTTCTTCCACCATCGGGCTAAGGCGATGAATTTCGTCAATAAACAATACATCGCGCGCTTCGAGATTGGTCAATACCGCCGCTAAATCTCCACCTTTTTCTAACACGGGGCCTGATGTTTGGCGGATATTTACTCCCATTTCCTTGGCAATGATGTTAGCCAGCGTCGTTTTCCCAAGACCCGGAGGACCAAATATCAATACGTGGTCGAGCGCTTCAGCACGTTGCCGAGCAGCTTCAACAAAAATTTCCATTTGCTCATGAATCGCGGTTTGTCCTATGTAGTCCTTAAACCGTTTAGGACGAATCGCACGATCGACAATCTCATCGTCGGGTTTTCCGTGAACACTAACTACTCGATTGTTTTCAAGCATGGTGCCCTAGCCTATTTGGTAAGCGGTATTGTAACCTAACCATTAGATTGCTGATTGCAGCGCCAACCGAATAAGATCTTCGCTATTTTTACCTTCGACGGTGATGGCATTGACCATTCTATTCGCTTCCTGAGGTTTATAGCCCAACGCAATCAGAGCACTCACGGCCTCTCTTGAAGGATTAATTGGGTTATTTGACAGCGATTCAGCCACCGCAGCGTTAGCAGAATCACTAGCATTCTCCGGTATCCGATCACTCATTTCGATAATCAACCTTTCCGCAGTTTTTTTCCCAATACCAGGTAATCTGACCAGCGAAACCGTATCGTGTTCTTGAACGCAACGAAAAAACTCCTCGGTATTAATCCCAGAAAGGATTGTCAAAGCAAGTTTAGGGCCCACCCCATTGACCTTGATTAAGCTCCTAAACAATGTCCGATCAGTCTCGGTGATGAAACCAAACAAAGCCTGGGCATCTTCGCGAACCACTAAATGGGTATACAACAATACTTCCCCACCCATTTCAGGCAGTTTGTAGAAGGTCGTCATCGGCGCTTCGACCTCATAACCAACACCATTTACCTCCAACATCATAGTGGGCGGTTTCTTGGCCGCTACTTTACCTCGCAATGAACCTATCACGTACGCTTTATTCCCATAGTCTCAAGTCGACGCTGGGTTTGTCGGTAGTGCATATGGCAAATCGCAACACCCAAGGCGTCACTGGCATCCAGCGTTAGGGGCTCATGAAGCCCCAGAATATATTTCACCATTTGCTGCACCTGCTCTTTATCGGCACTCCCCTTGCCTACTACAGATTGTTTAACCTGGCGTGCAGCATACTCAAACACAGGAATATCAAAAGCCAAAACAGCGCACATCGCAGCACCACGGGCATGCCCCAATTTGAGAGCAGAATCAGCATTTTTATGCATAAAAACTTGTTCAATCGCCAACTCGTCGGGTGAATATTCTTCAACAATCCGGTGAACACCTCTATATATCTCTTTGAGACGTTCTGGAAAATTCTCCCTGACAACTTTCAAGCATCCACTTATGATATAACGCGGTCCATTTAGATCATCGTCAATCACAGAATAACCTGTAATTCTAGAACCTGGATCAATACCGAGAATACGAGACAAGGAATTAGGTTTTCGGGCTAAAGCTAGGAAATTTGTTCTAGGACCGCCTCGTTGATCTCCGCGTTCGAATAAACATTCTGAACATCATCGAGATCTTCCAATCGTTCCAAGAACCGAATCATTTTTTCGGCATCTTTTGTGTCCAGTTCAGTACTGGTACTCGCTTTCATCGTTATTTCAGCGGATTCGGGCTGAAATCCCGCTTCAGTAATTGCACCCTTAATCGATTGAAAGTCTTCGGAAGTTGTTAAAACATCGAACGAATTATCGTCATTGGTTACGACATCGTCCGCACCCGCTTCAAGTGCGGCTTCCATAAGTGAATCTTCGTCGATGGTATTTGGGAAACTCAATATTCCAATCTTATCAAAAAGATATGCCACAGAACCATCAGTGCCTAAATTTCCACCGCATTTTGCAAAAGCATGGCGTACTTCGGCCACTGTACGATTGCGGTTATCAGTCAGGCAATCTACCATAATTGCCGTCCCACCCGGCCCGTAGCCTTCATAGCGTATTTCTTCATATGATACACCGTCTTGTTCGCCTATGGCTTTTTTGATGGTATTTTCGATACTATCCTTTTTCATGTTTGCGGTGAGTGCTTTATCAACCGCAGCTCGTAAGCGTGGATTACTGGATGGATCACCACCCCCTATCCGAGCCGCCACACTAATCTCACGCATCAGTTTTGTGAACAATTTTCCACGCTTTGCATCTTGGGCTCCCTTACGATGCCGAATATTTGCCCATTTACTGTGTCCTGCCATATAGTTCTCGTTTTATTTACTTTGTAAACCTATTTATTCTAGTCGATCAATCAGATGGATCATATTCTTAGGAATTCGGGTTAGAGAAACACATTGACCTCTATATTAACAGCTCATGCTTCCAGATCCCACGCTTCAGTGTGGAAACCAAAACCGTGAACAGCTTCCTTAGCCCAAACCACCTTGATTTTGCCATTAAAATACTACCCATCCATTGTGTTTACTGCACTGCAGTTCGAGCTACAATCAATTCTCCATGATTCATCAACTAAGACAAAACATTGATTCAGAATCTTGATCATTACACAGCACTTTATTTCATCTGGATTGGCAAATATGGCAATTCATCTAGTGACCCATTCAATCAGATCATTTTAAAAAATAGATTCGTAAAATACTCTCATTTCTCAGACAGGTGATTATGTACGACACCACCCACATGGCTTTTCCACAGGGAAAACAGCATGCTAAACGCAATAGACCACCAGATGATTACCCAAAATATTTCGGGGAGATGTGTAATATCAGTCAGCGTCGCACCATCCCCATAGTGTCGACCATCGACCAAATTCAAAGGTGAACGCATTGCGCTGAGAAGTACGAAAATGCCTGCAAATTCTATTAAACGCGGAAAAACATGACTAGATACGGAGCGGTAAGACAAATATAAACCGCCAGAAATAAACATCAAAATGGAGATAGTAACAAGATCTCTCGCCCAAAGAACTCCGCTTATAAGAATAATCATTAGCATAACCGCAGCCAACCATCGACTCGCCGGTCCTGCGATGCGGGCACTAAGATAGATGGCTGCACCCCAGAGCACCGCACCGAGATAACCCGCAAAAGCCACCGCGATACGCCACCCCCCTGTATAGTAACAAAGACCTGAACCATTCCAATACAACACGATTCTTTGGACTTCGCCACCCGTCAACAAGGCCACCAAGCCATGGCTGATTTCGTGAAAAAAAGTTTCGAGCCATGCAAACGGCCAATAAACAATTGGGATAGATGAAATTAGAAAGGCAGCGACTATATAGGTAATAAAAATAAGGGGTTCTTTTTTGCCGCCCATAGACTATCAACACCGAGCTTTCGGGGTATTATTAACCAAACAGCCCTGCGAGCAAAAACCCTATGGAAATATAAATAGCCGCTTCAATGACACCTATCGCAACATTTTGTTGTTTATCGACTTCTTCAGCGACATCGACACGTAATAAGACGGCCTTACGGGTAATCACCGCAATAACGGTTAAAACAAAAAACATAACCGTAGCGGTTAAAGCCCAAGCTGCCAGATTGACAAACCCTTGTTCACCACCGAAAACAACTATGCCCGAAGCTGCCGTAACTGCCAATGCAATGCCTATACGATGCCCCGCAAAACGTAGCGCTAGCGCAATATTGCCCTTTGCAATTTCATCCTGCATACCCGCACCATTTTGCCGATGTTTAAATACATAGCGACGGTATGCGGTAGCGACGAGCATGATGATTTGTGAAAACAAAAATCCAGCAAGCACAAAAACCAATCCGAACCATGAATTGCTATCGACCCAAATCATCACAGCACGCAAAATTATTGCTGTAGCGATCATGTTGCCCGCATCAATGAGCGCCGCTGCGACATTGCCCTTTATAATTTCATCGTGAATAGAAATTCGTGGCATTGACAGGATATCGAAGACTTTTCGAGTAAAGGCCATCAATACAATACCTACTCCACCGTAACCCAACATAATCAGAGCTTCGTATAGAGGATTAATAGCTACTTCGCCTGAAACAACGCCCATCAGCATAACTGCCAAGCCAAGGGTTGCACCCGCTATTGAGATTCCAAATGCTGCATTATCGCGTTGAGTTAACTCCTCTCTCGACGAAACGTTGCCAATTACGCCCGTGAGAGGTCGCATGGCGGAAATAATAGCAATGATAATTAAAAAATCGATCAGGTAGTAAATTCCCAAGTTTGATTCAATCCCAATGTAACTACTCATTGTCATCTCTCCAAATATGCCCATTTAATCCTACTTTCCACCCCAAGAGCTGCGGGAGCCAGAACTAGTTCCACGAAAACTCGAACCATAGCGAGAATAAGTAGAACTACGCCTAGTTGTACTCCCAGAATTCGTTGGTTGTCGTAGACTCGAACGATTTGTCTTTTTAGCACCGTATTGGTTGGTTTTGGCTTGCCTTTGGTAGGCATATGTACTCGACCGTCGTTTTGCATTGACGCTACGATAATCCTTCTTCGGTTTATGAGTATAAATACCTCTATTCTTCAGATCATTGGTGTTTTTCGACCAGGTTTTTTTATCCCTGGATGTTCCGTAGGCATCACGACCATAATCATTATAATAACTATGTCGTGGTTGCCCATACCAAGAATTTAACCCTATCCGTGGACCATATCCATATCCCGGCATAAGCAGGCTACTAAAGAAAGCATATTTCCCATACCATTCCCAAAACTGGTTTCCGGAAGAATTGGTTTGCCAAGAGCCGTAATTAGGATTCCCTACCAAGTAACTGCCAGGTACTCGTTGACTGGATCCAGGAGAATTTTGATCCTGATTAGTTTTAGGAATGTTAATACGAGGCAATGCTTCAGCTGATAAATCGGCCAATGTATTGACAACATCGATAAGAGACTCGTTGAATATAATGGGATAAGCCGCAACAGAAATATTATTTAATTCCTCAAGCGCCAGAACGTACTCAGTGTCTGTCTGGGGTTCTAAATTAACAGCCGCCAAACGAGTAGTAAGATTTTCGAATAAAATCCCTCTCGAGGTAACATCATTTTTTAACGACTGTGCCACCTTAACTAATTCCGGACTCGCAGATTCCAGTTGGTTGGCATATTGTTTGGCAATATTAGCATTGGTGAGCCGACCAGAATCAAGCAGTGTTTTTAAAGTGGTCAGTTGTTGCGAGACTTCAGCGCTTTGTTTTTGTACTTCGGCGGGATATCTGTTACCACACCCTTGAATAAGGCATACGAAAAAAAAGATAAACACAAGCCACCTGAGACTCCACCGATCTCGAAACATTTAATTTTCTCCGTCTACACTGTTCATTAATTGGGCGTTGTCTCCTATTTTAACGCTTGCTCGATCATTTTTTGTTTTGGCAGACTCTCTTCCCGTGCCACAATGAACAAGGCAGATGCGCTAACTTTCTGACGAGCGGGTGGATTGCACTGCACAGAATTATCGATTTTACTAATGTACCCGATAGCCGTGCCCAAGTCATTTAAGGCCATAGCACAAACGATATCGGACCAAATACGGTTTTCAATATCGATTTCGAACCGGAGGTATTCATCACCTTCACTGGAAAACAAATTCTCGATAATTTGTTCTGAGCCTGGAGCCACGAAAGCACGAACGATCATTTCCGGATAGGCTCGAATGGGTCGTATCAGTATTTTCGCTCCGGCGCCGAGGAGGCGTTGACGATTTGTATCGTCAACACATTCAGCGAGAATCTTTCCAGTTACCTTTAATTCTCGCAAACGGTGAATAATATCAAAGCTACGGCCATCGGAAGCCGGATCCCCTTGTTCCTTTGCTAAGACGATGATGATCCGTGCATCGGTTACGTTAATGGCCTTCATATTTTCGACCAAATCCGCTCGACCATTGTAGTGCGCAACATTTTCATATTGCCTTATCGTTTTTGGAAGTCCATCAGGGAAGGCACTGGTTAGTATCTGGACCGGCGAATCGGCATAAGCACGACTCTCTCTAAATTGAGCAACTAAGCGCCCTAGATATTGTTCCCCATGATTGCTTGGAGTGTTAAGAATCGCAATAAAATCCTGCATATACCACCTCCAATCACCCTTGAGCATTTTTTGCCGTTTTATCGCCCGATAGTCAAAATAATCACCAGCAGCTTTTGCTACTACGAAGATGCTACCAATGAATAACAGACCAATAGTCGACAACCGACCTCCAATTGTCGACGCGGCAATATCGCCATAACCGACAGTGGTCACCGTCGTTAAAGTTAACCAAATCGCATCCCAAACCGATAACTTTTCGAAAATTACCATAGCCACAGTATGCAAGGCGAGCATACTAAATAGATAAACACTCGTGATCGCAAGAGATTTACCGATATCTGGATAAAGACCCACGAGCGATTGCTGAAGACGCCAACGCCTCGTATGAATCCGCCTTAACAGCATAAATCCAAGCACTATCTCGGCCTGGTGTTACAAACCATTCATTTCGTTACGATAAAAAATTTCAAGTTCTTCACGAATTTTTTCACGTATGGCTTGGTGGTTTTCTGGCGGCAAATTGTAACGTGTTCCAAGTTTAATATAATCTTCCTTTCGTAACGAAATTGTCAAACGCGGGCGCTTAGGCTTTTTATAACCTAGACCAATAATTTTCCGAATTTGATCAGAGGGTGTCAATCCATTTTTGGCAGCGAGCTCCCGAATATAATCAGGCAACTCACCACCAAATTCAAAGGCAACCTGAATTGCTCTAATGGTTTTGCTATACGATGCCCACTGTGCTGACCCAATTTTTGTTTTTGAGCCCTCCTTCATGAGTTGGGATTCTCCTTGCTAGGCCACATTTCCTCAATCTTATTGACGGGAAGATAACACAATAATGTAACATCCGTGCGACCACCATCATAAACCTCTGCCTGTAACCCATACGAACGGTCAGGACTGACCAACAGATAGTAATCGAAAGCAATGTATCCATCGACATTTTCTTTTAACGTACTCTCGCGAAAATCACCCTCATAAAAATAACCTTCGACACCAACTTCCTGATAATAAATGGGGGCTGTCCACCCCATCAACTTTTCCGGTTCGCCCTGGCGATATAAAATATGTTGTGTTCCACTTTCCGGCAATAAAACCCCACCAAAGGCTTCGATGTCGAAAACCGCTTCGACATCATTCGGGAAAACTCGCCGACCAATCTCCAGTATATCTGATCCCCTTTGCTCAACTACTGAAAGAAAGAACTCACCGACCACACCGTCCAGAGTAAACACTGTTTTTGGCTTTTGATCGGCTGTAACATCGTAGGTATCGATTGTTTTTATAACAAACTCACTATTGCTGACATCGACGGCAGGCATGAAACCAAATTTAACAACATCCCCAAGTTGCAAATCCCGAGGATGTTCTAATTGCCGTGTTTGGGATTTAGCACTATCACGACCGCTAAAAAGCGATCTGAAATAATTCATTTTTTACTCCGAAAATTTTAACTACCAACACCAGCCCGCTTGTTTTTTAGCTTTTCTAGAATAGAATGACTCGATTGGCCTTTCCCAATAATTCCAGCGTCACGCATTTTGGCAGAAAGGTCACCTCCACTTTGCTCTTTCTCTAACTCCAATGCTGCGTTCATGCGGTCAGACCGCTCCTGTTGACGTTCTTTGATCCGCTTAATAGATTCAGTTGCGGAGGTCATCGATGAGCTGCTCCCAGCCATTCGCGACTTTAGCGCTGCTTGGGCCTTTTGTACGCTTTCGGTTGATTTGATGATAGCAACCTCACGTTTCATAGCTTCGAGGCGAGACGCGGTTTTCTTGATAGCTTTTTTCAATTGATTTACGCTGTCGGTATGGCTTTCCAATACAGCTTCCTGTGGTTGGAGCTCATTGCTCAAGGACGCAATTTTTTCTGCAATCTCTACGGCGAGACTTTCCTGCTCCCTTTCCAAAGCTTTAATGGCATACCCTTCGTGTTCTTCAACACTATTTTTCAATTCATTGACTTTACGTTCAACCATCATTTTCTGGGCCATAACCGTGGTTAAGCTAGCTCTGGCTTTATCTAATTCCTTTGTCGCATCACGAATTTCTTGGTCAAGAATTCGCAGCGCTTGGGAATCAATTATTGCTTCCCCGGCTTCATTAGCTCCACCACGAACAGCTGTCAAAATCTTTTTAAATATCGACATTATTTACTCCTGCAATTAAGATTTCATATAATCGGAAAAGGATTCCACCACTTCAAGCGTATTGTCACTGAGGACTTCAACTTCATGAATAACTGCATCGACATTCGACACGTTGGCTAGAGCACCAAAAATAAGATATTGGCTGCCAACCTTTGAAAAGGCCGACAATGGCATCGGAATATTCATGGTCAACATCATGTCAAACAATTCCTCACGCTGATTGGGGTCTATCTCATACTCCTTCCACAGATAGCTTACACATAGGATTTGGCTATCGTCGATGGTAATAAAGATCGGAAATTCCTCTCGACCGGCCATGGTAACCTGCAATACTGCAATTTCTCCATCAAGAATTTCGGCGTTAAATGATTCCCCATCATCCGTGATCGCTATGTTTAATACCGATTCCAATTCACTTAAGGTTCTTTTCGTACTCACATTGATTCTCCGTTACGGTTAGCTGACATATTATGGCACTAGACATATTATGTCAAGCCATAATATGTCGCACTTCAAAAAAGTGCGTGCTTAATCAAGGAAATAGTAAATTACAATGTAAAAACCGAAGACCAAATTGTTTCAAGCTTTTATGAACAAATTAGTTCGGAGGATTAAACAAAGACTGGAAAGTCTACGATAGTTTCCTTAGCAAGATCCTTAAGTATTTCACCCCAAAAAACCCGTTCGGTGTGGTCTATAAGTGAATATTCAAGTTAGCGAGAGGTAACAACAGATGTTTTGCCCCTAAAAATGCAGCTTTATTGTTAGTTTTTTCAAATTGATAATGCTACTACAACGATCAAATCTTCAGCTTTGTGAGGCAACTGAAAGGGCACTAGCGGTTTTTAAAACGATTGATTAAATAGACTATAAGTCCACTTAATGACAGACTCAGCGCGAGTGTCGCTTTCCCCCAATGTCGGTTGATATAAGGACTATACCTGTAATTTTGATCGGATGAACAACGCCAGCCTTCGTAATTAAAAGACCCTCCCTGATCATTGCATACATCAACCAGGTATTGTTCATAACCGTAATGGCCTATTAAAGCCACGAGCGGAATCGTTAAGAGAAAATACGGGGCAGATGGAAATTTATCTATCATAATCGCTGTCCCGTCAAAATGATCGGAGCACAAGATTGAATGTAGCTGGTGTATGAAAGATGGAGATTACGCATAGTACCTTTTGCTAGGCAGGGTTATCTGCACCAAGTCGATATAAATATATCTTGTGTTAAAGAAAAAACAAATGACCACAGATCACAAATGACTGACTATGAAGAAATACAGCAGTATCTAAAAATTCTTGATCAGAGCCTCATCCGTTATTCGCTCCTTACCCCCTCTGCTCATTATTGTTTCTGTCTTGTCATCTCCGTTATTTCATTAGTGAGTCAAAGACTTTCTGTTTGTCTACTGATTCAGCCGCTTTTGGCTTATCCACGGAATCATAGGCTTTTTTATAGTCTTTTGTTGTTACCGCCTCCATTGCTTTTTGTTTATCAACCGATTCAACAGCTTTGTTCGAATCAACTGAATCAACCAAACCTTGATAATCAACAGCCATAGCGACGGGCATCCAAACCGAGAAAAGTATTAAAGAAATGATTATTTTCATGGCAATCGGTCCTTTTGTTTTTTTAGGAAGGAGCAAAACCAGAGGTTAAAACATAATTTAGTGTTTGTCCAATTGTCTAAATTAGCTGTTCGCTTTAACCCTTCTTGCATGTCTAAGATTGATCCCATCTGAATCCCTGGCTTTAACGTACAGAGGTGATTCTGATAGGTAACAAAAGACTCGAATAATTGACCATAGCCATTACTCTCTACTATAAACCCCTTGATGTTCCCTCCAGGCTTGGTGGTGGTACTGATAAATTGCCCCATTGCCTAGACGGTTGATTTTAATTTGTGGCAACCCGAAAAAGTATCCTTGCCCAAACTCAAAAACACTTATCAACTTACCCTTCGTTGTCCAACCATCATCAATTGGTAATATATCAAGCTGGGCAAGCCGAGCCTTTGCCCCTACTCCAGTTTTGGTAGCAATTGTCCATCCCCATTCCCCAAAACTAGGGACATTATGATGATACTGATCGACAACCAAAAAACCACTGTGGCGAAGGGTTTTACCGATACTCAAAAAGGCATTTTTCGCATGGTAAGGAGAGGTCGACTGCACTGTCATCGCACCATCACCCGAAAGTAATTGCCTAAGTTTGCTATAGAACCGTGCGGTATATAATTTATTTAGATCTGGATGGCTAGGATCGGGAAGGTCGACAATAATGGTATCAAACATTTGTATTGTGCCAAGGAGGTGGTCTACTTCCTCAAAGGCATCACCGACGATAATCTTAACCCTAGGGTCCTGCAAACTGTGGTGATTCAACTCGAGTAGCCGTTGGTTTATAGCCGCACCCTCTACGAAGCGCGGCATCTTAAAAAAATCAATAATGTCATGGTCGATGTCAATGAGTACGACTTCTTTGGGTGACCACCGTAAAATATCGCGCAAAGCCAAGCCGTCACCACCACCGATAATTAACACTCTTTCATGCCGTGCCGAAGCCACCATTGCTGGATAGGTCAATAAGGCGTGGTAAATATGTTCATCATGAGAGGAAAATTGGGTTCGTCCGTTTATATAGAAACCCGTGATCGGTGGTTGAAGTGGGTCAACAGTTCTCTCTGTAATCACCACTCGTTGATATCGGGTAGACAATCGGTATACAACTCTATCCTTATATAATATATCTTCCATCGCTGCATCCCATCCAGGTCCGTACAGACCGATCGTCATGATTAAACTAGCAGCAATGATATGGGCAACTAACAAAAAGTGACGCCATCTAATTTTATTAAAAAACAGGAAAAAAAATACCAAACCAACACATAGATTAGCCGCAGCTGTGATGGATGCTGCCAACGTAGGCTCCAAACGGAGCATCAATCCAACCCAAATTGCCGCTCCAATCCCAGCACCAATATAATCCATACCATAAATATCACCGGTATTATGTGCTAGTTTGTATCCGTACATAGATTCCCGCACCCGAGCGATCAAAGGAATTTCCGCCCCTATCAAAGCACCCAGAATAAAACCTACAACATAGGGAACTGTTTCAGCCACATCGACCAAATTTTTTATAAAACCCCCCATCGGTACTAAATCCATAGGCATTCCAAAAGTTTTGGCGATACTCACAGGTAGGGTATGTATAAAAGCAAAAACACAGGCGATCAATAAAACACCGGAGCCACCTAAAATCGCGATAGATAGCTCAAGCCATGCAAAGCCTGTATACGGACAAGTGATATATCGAGCCACGAATGCGCCGATACCCATAGATACAATCATGACGCCAATCATGGCAAAAATAACAGTTTCTACGGCACCCAATACGCGTCCAGTGTAATGCGAGAGCAAATATTCGTAAATTAATCCACATCCCGCCAAAACTGCCATGATTACAAACAACCCGAAGTCCTTTAATGTTAGTGACTTCATCTGTTTCTTCCTGTAGGAATCTTCACATTAGTCAGGATTGTTTCAATGCAATAAACTGTAGATTGGGCAAAAAGACGCATTCCAACGATTAATATTGGAATGACCCCCAATACCAATTAGGCAAACCGGAATGAGTATTTTTTCAAGGTTAAGTTTCGCCTCTTTTCCCACCACGTATCGAACAGTTTCATGGGGTTCAGCGCAAGACAATGAAAGGCAGTCAGTTACTCACCATTCATATTTTTAGACGGATGAAATTCAATGACGAAACTTTTGATATTCAAGCCAGCATTAATGACAAAACGCTCCAAATTTCCAGTACCCCGAAGCACTTTCAAATACACATCTTGCTGATAAGATTTCCCAAACTCTTCACTATAAATTTCAGGTAGTTGCAAAAGCGTTTTCTCCAATTTTTCGTTGAATTTAGCTTCCGTGATAAACAAACTAGTGTTTGCATAGGGATTATTCCCAAGTGCCTGGTGTGTTTTTGAAAAACGATCGATACCCGCTTGAGTTAACTCCAATAAGGACTGAATTTCAAAATGCCAATTTTGATTGGCAATCGGTAGCACAATCTCACTGTATGTAGGAAACTCTTTTACAAAAGGCTTCTTATTTGAGCTACATCTCAAGTTTTCGCTAATCTGATCACAGTTGATATCAACTTCCAAAGGTTTCACCAAAACCACCGAACTGGACGGTTTTTCAAAAGATTCTTTTGGTGTTTGCGTAGATTGATCTTCCAGGTCGATCGAAGCTGCTTCCGTTTTTTCGTTTTGGGTGATCGATCCTTTATCTTCAACTGAAATCTTGGGTGTTTGAGGCCCCGTACAGGAAATTAGCAAAATCATCACAAAAATCCCAGAAAATTGGCAAAAATATCGACCTATCGATAAAACGAAAGCGGGATTATATATTTGATACATTCGAAAAATACTTTAGCTTCAATACAATAACTGATCACAAAGTTGTCAAGTTTCTACTTTCAAACCTTGTACCCTAGAGGATTGCCCGGGTCAACACCATCCATGAACGGTAAACGACGATCCTGATTAGTAATTTGATAGACTCGTCCCAACCAATTATTAAATAGAGCCTTTGTGCTATCACGCCAAGTATTATCCAGGTGGGGAACCACGTCGGACTCAGGAAATTCTGGAAAAGCTTCCTTCCCATTTTTGGCAATAACCACTCGCTTGTGAAACTCCCCCAATACACGACGAACATGGGCATTAAAATAATGCTCTGGAAATGGTGGATAATCAACTCTTTCTTCATGAAAAAACAGAAAAATTTCCCTTTTATACTCCTTAAGTAAGCTAATCAAGTCATATTCAGGGTGGCCTTGAAAAAAAATCATACGAAATAGATCCGGACTGACTGCCAAATGGACACCCGCATCTTCACTCTCAACCAGAACTTTCAATCCGGCGGACTCGAGGTCTTCTTTAAAAACTTCGTTAAATCTTGAATGGGGTACATCAAACCGCGTATTAATATCCGCCACAAGAGGATGGTGACGAGCAACCACACGATGCGAAAACACGCCCCACCTTTTTTCACCCAAATGTGTTCGCTTTATACCATAGCAATATTGGAGTAAGGCATGGGTTGCCAGACAAGAACAAAGAATCGAAGTCACATCGCGCTTGGCCCATGCCAGCACCGCTGTTAAAGGTTTCCAAAAAACTTCATCAGGAAGACTGGACTGAGTCACGTTTGCACCACTTACAATCAACGCATCGACTCCATCATCCTGGATTTTTTCAAAAGGCTCATAGAAGCAGTCGATATGTTCTTGGGCTTCTTGAGACCGTTCCAGACCATCAATAGTAAACAGATGAACATGAAACTGAGCGATCTCATTTGATGTCCCAACCAATCGCATAAACTGTCGCTCCGTTGCTTCCAGAGCAGCATCTGGCATCATGTTCAAAAGGCCAATATGCAGCTCTCGAATATCCTGATGCAATGCATAGTCAGGAGAAAGAACTTGCAGACCTTCCTGGCGAAGACGGTTAAAAGTCGGTAAATTAGAATGCGCAACTAAGGGCATTTTGGCTCTATTTTTTTAAGGAAATTTGTAAGATGGGTGAGCCACATCAGCATTTTTTAGCGATCGCTTCGGCAACCAAGTCGAGGAAATCTTGCTCACCGTCAACATTTTCAATCCGGCACGCATCGATAACATACCCGTATTGATCCGCGACCGCTTCATAGCGAGGCAATCTGGACCGAAACAACTCGGGGAAAACCCATGTAACAAATTCATCCGGGGGAATATCTTTAGGTTGTGAATAACCAGAAATATTTAAAAACTCCGGTAGATTTTCGTCTAGGAACTTTTCGCGATAATAAAGCGGTTTAGGTTGTTTTTTTGCTCTATCAATCAGCTTATTTTCCAATTCGGGAGAGGTCCTCAAATATAGAATCAGCGAGTGATCAGCAAGGGTTTGCATGACTGTCGGGTCATCCAGCTCACAAACGCTACCTCCAGCATCGTTTATAAAATGTTTGTATCCGTAGATCTCTCGGGCTTTGGCGATAAACCTAGGCACATCATTCATGGCCGATATTTCAGCCTGCCGATGCAATGCCTGCCGTCTTTTAAATTCTTCTAAAGACAGTCCACCGAGACTCGGATCACCGACCTTACCGAGAAATGTCGATATCGGCGATAAATTATCTACGGTGATATTACTACAGATATAAATTGAATCGGATACCAACAGATCTTGTAAAAACGGAACTCCCATTGCCTGCCGTTTTATATTATCCAAGATCGGCTCTTCCAGATACTTTGTGCCTATTCGATAATCGCCAGAGTAATGAAACCATTTTTCTTTAGGCAGGTTATCAGCCAGCGTAGTCTTCCCTACACCAGACATACCCAACAAGGTAATCCGTTTGGTTTCCCAATCCAGGAATTCACCTGCACTCATTTTCATCTTGGTTTTGTTACTCGGAAGCTGTTGAAGCTGAAAGACTAATTTTATAGCTTATATGCATTCTATTCAGCTATTGATTTACGCACAAGTTATTTCACAAAGGACCGTCCTTTGTTTGGACGTCATAGCCTGCACACCCCTCAAAATAGAATATAAATTTGCACCCAAAAGACGCTGCCCAAAATTAGACAGATCTACTACGATAAGTCTGATTGTTCAAATTTTTAAATGGGGTGTTAAAAGCTATTTCGACAACAACAACATTAGGCGTTCAGCTTGATCGTTAGACCATAGTCGTTGTGGGCTATCTGCGTAGTAAATCCCCGATAAACCCTTCCTATCCAGTCTCAGAAACCAGATGCCTTCTTCACCTTTTGAATAGGCAATATCCATACTACTGAGGAGACCAGATTGCTTGGGCAATTTTATCAAAACTACAGATAAATTCTCATCTCCTTTGAACGTCTTGGTTATCTGCAATACGCCTAACCGAAGAGAATCATTGTTTCTAGAGGGGGTTATTTCAGTAATCCCTATGAGTTTGGCGCTAACAATCAAGGACGAACGCTCAATAAGCTCTGGATCAGTCATTTTCATCCACATTGCAGTCGCGTTAAATGAGAAAAAACAATGCATTACAAAAAACAACAACACCATTAACTTTCTCATTATTTGTTCTTCCTTAAGCAATGTGCACCAGGGTATATCTCGTTGTGAATGGAATATAAAGGCGGGTTGAAAGAGCCGTGATTTTTTTGAGTAATATATGGCGTTAAGGTCATCAAGGGCGCTGATTATCAGCGCATGACATTACTCCCTAAAAACACATACTCATCTGCGTTAGGCCAATAGGCAGGGCAAAATTGCCAGCTTTATTTAATTCCCATTACGTCTCTGGCCGCTGCATCATAAATAAAGCACCGATTCCTGACAGGAATAACCATAATGCTCCAGGGAGAGGAACAACCGCAGATCCATATATAAAGATAGCACCTTCAATATCGTCCGCTTGAGGTCCTACGAAATCCTCGGTATAAAATGGTTCCAATAACGAACCAGCAACATCTGTATGAGCAAGACCAATAGCATGCCCAATCTCATGTGCCGCCACCTGAAAGATATCAACACCCGGCCCTCCAAAACCAATTTTCCAATTTTCTGCTACATCAAAGTGTAAATCACCCGAAGCAGTCAATCCGTTAACAGGTGCGAAAAAGGTATGAGCAATTGTATTCCCTTCACCATCAAATGCATGTCCACCAATTCGTATATCCCCCGAGAGTGTGGATTCATTAAAAGGGACACCGTCATCAGTTATTTCGGTAAATATTATATTGGCTACCGCCGACCAAGCATTAAAGGCTTTAACTATTTCCGCTCTATAGCCAATTGGCATAAATTCATCTAGAGCGCTAATGGAACATCCAGCCTCCTCCGGAGCAGTATCACAACCCACACCGGTTGCCATAAAGCTATAACTCACCATAGCACCTGTTCCGAATGCTGCAGGCCCCCATTTCCCGGGTACAGTTGATCCTAAAGCATACGCATTAACCTGCGCGCTTGCCGATAGGATAGTTAACAAGCAAATTGCTTTAACAGTATTGAATACCACTTTTTTTCCCCTCGAGTCCCCATCAACAAAAATGTAGTAAAGAGTCTATTGGTTGTCAAACCCACGAGAGGTGTGTATTTCCGAGCAATTGCTGTACTCAATTCCCCGTTTCAAGACTTACTATAACAGTCGAAGCGGGGCTACAAACGGACAATACTATAGAAGATCTAAATACTTTTTTTAAAGGCTGATTATTTCTTGGAACTATTCAAACAACACTGAACTTGCCCGGATATCGGCCCCAGAAGGTAAGTTGATATCCCGATTTGAAATCCAAGCAACGATATCACGCCAGAGAATTCTGGCCTGCAGATCTCTAAGCAACATATGATATCCATTCGCATAAAGTGCTACCGTCCAAAAATCAGTATCGATAATATTCTGTAGCATTTTATAAGTAGGTTTTTTAGGAATTATTTCATCTTTTTCGCCATACATCACAAGCGTTTTGAAACTTATTTCGCGCGACTGGTTTAACGCCTCATCCATCAAATCGACTAACCCATGTATGGTTTCAATTCTGGTTTCCTTTATCACAAGCGGGTCTCGCGAAAGTGCCTGCAACATTTCGATATTATCGGAAGGTTTGATGCCCAAGCTTTCGCCGGTCACCGTCATCCAGGGAACGGTATGAGAGGTAAGCCAAAGTATCGACCGTTGGTACCATGGCATAGTTAGACGTCCCCAAACAGCGGGAGCGACCAAAATGATTCCATCCACATCAGGTGCGTTATTACTGGTTACAGTGACAATGACAACTGCTCCACCCATGCTTTCACCAAGCAGGAAAACTGGTAGACCCGGATGACGTTTTTTTACCAGCGATACAATCTGTGTCAAATCATCAGCGTAGGTTTGGGTTCCCGCCCACAAACCTCGATTAGGCGAGGACCCGAAACCACGTTGGTCATAGGCATAGCACCCGATTCCAGCTTTACTCATGAATCGACCCGGCTCGTTGAAAAAATTCCCGTAGTCGTTAAATCCGTGAAGAGCAACGACTATAGCATTGGGTTTCCCCTGAGCCGGCATCCAAGTTCGGACAGGGAGCTGCACTCCGTCACCGGTCAAAAAAACTAAATCGTCCAGTTTAGGTAAACTATTTGTGTTATCTGGAGGATAGGTCATAGGTACACACGAAGTTAACAACACGCAACCGAAAATTTGAACAATAAATTTGTACATCAGAATTGGATTTTACCCAAATTTAGAGTATTGATATGACAAGAATCCACAACGATACGAATTTATCTCTTTTAATCACAAAATAGCCCTTTAAAAAATATCAAAGTATACTCGTCTATCATTTCCCCATATAAAGTCATTTTCTCTAAATTACCTGAATCCTTGGCGTCAATACGGACAACAAGGCTCGAAACCATAGATTCGCAGGAAATCAAAAAACGAAGCCTCAACCACAGAGTATGGGGAGGTATTTTTGGCCTTTGTGGAATCAAGAGTTCGTGACCTGTGCCGTATTGAAAGCATTAGATCAGGTATAAACCAAGGCGCTAATACGTTGAAACAAGAAGAACCCCTAGTTGAAATTATCATTGGCAAATGCCAAATCATATTACTCGGTACTGCGCATATTTCCCATGCCAGTGTACTCAAAGTCGAAGAATTGCTTTCCAAAAGTGAATACGATGCTGTTGCGGTAGAACTTTGCCTTAGCCGCCACAAGGCCATAACCGATCCAGATGCCTTGGCAAAACTGAATATGTTCGAAGTCATACGCGAAGGCAAAGCTCCAATGGTGATTGCCAATCTAGCGCTTGGCGCATTTCAACAGAAAATAGCGGATGATTTGGGATTAGAACCTGGCGCCGAAATGCGAACAGCGTTGAAGCTTGCAGAAGACCAAAATCTACCGCCTCTTTTGATCGATCGGGAAATCGGAATAACCTTAAAACGATGCTATCAAAATATTCCTTGGTGGCAGCGCTTTTACCTTTTCGCTGGACTACTCAGTAGTGTTTTTTCATTTGAAAAAGTCCAGGAGGACGAGATTGAAAAGCTCAAACAAGGCGATATTATGGAAGCTGCATTTTCTCACTTCGCCGATAGCAACAAAGGTTTGTATACGCCTTTAATCCATGAGCGAGACGTTTTCATGGCTACACGGTTATACGAAGAGATCCTCAAAAATGATTATAAACGGGTCATTGCGATCGTAGGGGCTGGCCATCTCAAGGGGATTACAAAACAACTGAAGTCGAACGAAAAGCTATCGGACGATGAAATTAACGCTGCGCTGGCGGTACTAAATCAGACTCCAAAAAGTAGCAAATGGCCGAAGGTCATTCCTTGGTTAATTGTCATACTGATCCTCGCTGGATTTACTCTAGGTTTTAACCACAGTACAGATCTCGGTTGGCAGCTGGTAGCAGATTGGGTACTCATCAACGGCGGTTTGTCCGCGCTTGGCGCCTTGCTCGCCGCCGCTCACCCATTGACTATTATCACTGCATTTTTAGCCGCTCCATTGACCTCATTGAATCCCATGATAGGCGCAGGAATGGTAACCGCCGGCGCAGAAATACTACTTCGAAAACCCAATGTCGGAGATTTTAAACAACTCAGAAAGGACGCAACGCACCTCAAAGGATGGTGGAAAAATCGTGTCGCCAGAACATTGTTGGTTTTTCTCTTTAGTACAACAGGTTCCGCAGTTGGCACTTATGTAGCTGGATTTAGAATATTAGAACGTCTGAGTTAACATGGATTGACAAACCTTCCCTATTAGCAAGATCGAACCTGCACATAAGAAACAGACATCCTAAATTGTGGAAGGCAAAAATCTACTAACTTAAAAGGACATCGGTCGTTTATATTTATTGAAATTGATGTCAACGCCGGGCGATTCGGTAGTAGAACGCTGTGAGCATTCAGGTCAATCTTCTTTTAATCGCACCGCTAAAACGTCGCAAATAGCATGGTGTAATATGCTGTTTGCGGTTGAACCTAGCAATAATTCAAGTCCGTGACGGCCATGAGACCCAACCACGATCAAATCGATATTGTTAGCCTCAGCGATGCGGATAATCTCTAACTTTGGGCTACCAATCTCCAACCAACAGTGGTCCGCTGGTATGGAAAACTTCTCGGCGAATTCGGCCAGTCGTGATTTACTCGTCTCGATTAATTCACTGGTGAAGTCCTCCGAAAAGGGTATCACCGGCCCATAAATCGAATCAGCTATCGGAAGGTTGTCCACAACGTGGATCACACTCAATTCAGATTGGTAACGTTGCGATAAATCAACAGCACGATCAGCAACGCAGTCTCCGTGAGTACTGAAGTCAGCTGCCAAAAGGATATGTCGATACGTATCCATGGGATATCTCCTCTATATTTTAGACTTTATCATTTACACAGTACTTGGTGCCAGTGCATCCATTATTTGAAATGACAAGAAAAGAAATAGAAAAGCAAGGCCGGCACCAAAGAAAAAAGAATTATCCAAAGCACGTCTCAATATATGCCCCATCACGATTAACTGCCATAACATCAAGACCACAAGGCACATATACAGAACTTGCATGTTAGGATCGACTTTGATCCAAAACAAAAGAGGTAAAGCAATACAAGTGATTAATGCATCGGTCCCAAGGACCGCTGTCATCGTCTGCATGAACCGGGACTCACGACGATACAACACAAGGCATACCCAGACAAAAGCAAACAAGGAGAGCACTTGCACCGTCATTTGAATAAACAAAGATATATTTTCGGCCTGCACGGTTAAAACCGTGATTCCAAACACCAAGTAAAAGAAAAAGCTCAAATAAAACAAGAATATTGAATACGGAATATCCTGTGGCCCCTGCCTCATTAAACAGATCCCCAAAAACAACCGTACTATTGCCATATTCTTATATTTCGTTCAAAGCTGAACATTTAAATTTTCGCTCATTGTAAACATAACTCTGCTTTTTCCAAAGCTTCACCCGCCGTCAACCAGTCCGATTCAGCCACTTGCATTTGCCGATCTACATGAGCTTTTTCCAACAACAATTTTTTCAAGCGATCCTTCTCCGATATTTCGTAAATACCAGGATCACTCAATAACTTTTCTAATTCTTCAATTTGAAGAGTCAAGGCTTCAAGTCTTTCCTCAGCCTTTTCCAATACCGATCGGAAAGGTTTCAATTGTTTACGCCGTTCTGCATCAAAACGCCGGCGATCTTTCGTTGACAAAGTTTTAGCATCACCCGTTATTTCAAGTTCCACCGGTCTATTACGCTCCGACAACCACCGACGGTAATCATCAAGATCACCATCAAACCGGTTAACACCGCCATCGGCTACCAAAAGAAACTGATCTACCGTAGTCCGCAATAGATGCCTATCATGGGAAACAATAACCATCGCCCCCTCAAAGTCCTGTAAAGCCATACTTAGGGCATGACGCATTTCCAGATCCAGGTGGTTGGTCGGTTCGTCTAATAACACCAAGTTTGGTTTCTGATAAATAATCATCGCCAGAACCAATCTAGACTTCTCACCGCCAGAAAATGTTTCAATCCGTTGGAATGCTTTATCGCCTTCGAATCCAAATCCGCCCAGAAACTTGCGCAAATTACCTTCCAAAGCATGTCGGTCCAACAAAGTTAAGTGATACAGTGCGCTTTCCGCTACTTCGAGCTGTTCTACCTGATGCTGGGCAAAATACCCAATGAGGCAACCATCCGATATATGGCACTCACCAGCAAGAGGTTTATGTTTGGATGCCAGCACTTTGATTAAAGTCGATTTACCTGATCCATTTTGGCCTAACAAGCCAATTCGATCACCAAGCCGTACACTCAAATTAACATCCTTCAATATTTCTTTGTCATCGTATCCGGCACAAACGTTTTGTAGGGTCAATAGTGGATTAGATACTTTTTGTGGCGACTCAAATTGAAAGTTAAAGGGAGAGTTTATGTGAGCTTGAGCAATTACCTCCAACTTTTCTAGCGTCTTAATACGACTTTGCACTTGCCGTGCTTTTGTGGCTTGCGCTCGGAAACGATCAACGAATTTCCGGACGTGGGCAATTTCCCGTTGTTGTTTTTTAAACTGAGCTTGTTGTTGAGCCAAGCGTTCTGCTGAAATAGATTCAAATGCTGAATAATTCCCGGGGTATAAGGTCAAATTATTTTGACTAAAATGGAGAATATGATCCGCAATGGTATCGAGAAATTCACGGTCATGCGAGATTAACAACAATGTGCCGTTATAACCAGTTAACCAGTCCTGTAGCCAAATAACAGCATCAAGGTCTAGATGGTTGGTTGGCTCATCCAATAAAAGCAAATCAGAGCGACACATTAGCGCTTGTGCCAAATTCAGCCGCATCCGCCAACCACCAGAAAACATTTTGACAGACCAGATTTCCTGGTCAGTACTAAATCCCAGTCCCGCCATCAACTTCGATGCTCGAGCTTTCGCTGAATAACCCTGCACTTCTTCAAATCGGCTATGCAGCAGAGCTTGGGTCGTCCCCTCTTTTTTTTGTTCAGCCAGCTTTAATTTAGCCTGCAAGTCTCGCAATTCACGGTCGCCATCCATGACGTATTCGAGCGCTGGTTTATCGATCGCCGGGGTTTCCTGGGCAACATGAGCAATTACCCACTGAGAAGGTAATTCGATATTCCCTTGGTCGGGTTCTATCTCGTGTAAAATCAAAGCAAACAAGCTAGACTTACCTGCACCGTTTGCCCCGGTTAATCCAATTTTTCGAGCACCAGGAATGGTAAAAGTAGCCTGTTGAAATAAGTTACGGGTTCCTCGTTGTAACGCAACACTCAAAAATTTCAACATCGACCCAAATAGTTAATTTATTAATGCTATTCAGGTTAGAGAAATGTATCGGACATGATATTTCGGTACCAGCCACGCGCGTACTTGGCTTCCATGCTCCGATTAGCGTCCATCGGTGTAACTCCAGATGAACGTGTGGTTAATTTTCTATCTTGGCTAGAATAGCCGTAAACGGCCGAAACAGAAATCGCATAATCTGGATTTAAATAGCTGTAGCAGGTGTTGATTAACGAGGCAGTTCCAGAACTTTTACCGTAAATGGTATTCACAATAGCTAAGGCACAGATTTTAGCTTGTGCATTGGCTGAAAACCCCGATTTTGGCATCGGAGTGGCTATGCAAGCGTCTCCGATTACGTAGATATCAGGCACTAAGGTGGATTCGAACGTATTTTGATCTACCGGACACCACCCACTCTGATCGGTCAAACCTACCCTTTCTGCAATAAAGCCAGCTTTCTGTGGAGGAATGACATTCAAAACATCGGCTTTATGCACCCCAAATTCAGTAAAAACTGTCCGACTTTTGACACCAATTCGCTCGACATCACCTTCACTAGCCCAAGAAACCCATTCGATCATACCGGGATAAAGGTCCTCCCAGCCTTTCATGAACAAAGCTTGTTTGGAAAACTTGGTTTTCGCATCCAGGATAATGATTTTCGATCTTGGATTGTGATTTTTCAGATAATAGGCCATCAAAGAAGCGCGCTCATAAGGCCCAGGAGGACAACGAAACGGGTTGGCAGGCGCTAAAATCATCACAACACCACCAGCAGGCATTGCTTCCAGTTGGCTTCGCAACAACTGGGTTTGTTCACCAGCTTTCCAGGCGTGGGGTACCAAAGTGCTGGCTTTTTGGTCGTAACCCTCGATTGCATCCCATCGAAAATCAATTCCAGATGCTACGACCAATCGGTCGTATTTCAAAGCAGGGCTATTCTTCAGGCGGACTGTTTTCTGTACGGGATCAATATCGATAGCTTCATCTCTGACAACTTCGACCCCATATTTGCGCTTTAGAGTATCGTAGTTCCACGACAATGATTTGATATCAGAAATTCCTGCTATAACATTGTTCGAACCGGGACAAGTGTAAAATACAGAATTACGCTCCACTAACGTAACATGGATCGTAGCATCGACCAATTTAATATATTTGGCAAGGGTTGCTCCACCGAAACCCCCACCGATAACGACAACTTTTACCCCTGAGGAACCTTTCTTGGGTGTAGTACACCCGTAAACGCTAATAGCACTAGCTCCGCCACAAAACTTTATGAAGTTTCTTCGGCTAAACCCGTTCATCTAGGACCCTTCTTTTGTCGAGCAAAAAAGATGGACATTAATTCGAAATCACGGGAATTAAAACCCCGCGCTATCCTATCCATAACGCTTGCAGGTCTTTTACCTTGTTTGTATTCGAAAAGTTTTCGTATAAATTCTGCCTCGTTCATCCCATTAATTGAAGGAATTGAACTAACACTTTCGCCGAAAGTTCCATGGCATCCTGTACACGATACACTTATAGCCCAATCAGCCGTACCCAATTCAGGTTCAACCGATTGAACGAATTCCCATGGAAGCAAAAGACAAATCGCAATTACCGATCTCATCAAAACATACCTTCTTAAGCTCCAAAAATTACCACTAAGGATAAGGAAATAGAACACGATTCTCAATGCTTACCGTTATAAATACAGACCATTAGGCATACGAAACCGTTTCGATATCACGTGGGGTATAGGGCAAACCATCGAAAACTTTTCAAAAAACAAAATTTTCCTTTCAAGACTATCTTGCAAATCTATCTTTAATTACTTTATAAAGGAGTAATTATCCCTTTATAATCGTACGCTGGCGCGCCCAATTTACCAAATTCAAATACCGCAAAACAACTGACGACACCCAAGTGTGAATGCAAACCCATGGCTGATGACGCAGAAAAAATCCGACAAATCCTTCAGGAGTTGCAAATCGAGCACCGCGACCTTGATGACGTTATCACCCGCCTTTCCCTGGAAACCTATCCCGATCAACTTCAACTGCGACGCTTAAAAAAGCGTAAACTCATGCTAAAAGACCGTATACAAAAACTAAAAAGCTTATTGATACCCGATTTGGGTGCATAAGGAGCCTAACTAAGAACAGAAAAATTCCTGCTAAGGGATAGGGGTATTCATCGAAATAAGAACCTATACCTTAACCAACTCGGTTTTTAATCTGTATTAACATGCTATGGGGAATGTGGATCAAATCGGCAATTTTCCGGACCATATGCTCTTCGTACATATCCAGCCCCCCGTCTGCAAAGGCTACTTCCCAGAGACATTCAACCAGCTTGAGTTTCTGCTCGTAATTAAAGCCTTTATTAATCAACGAGGTAAACTGATAATAATCAGTGGCGTTATCTCTCTGTTCTTCGGCCAGTGAAATCAGCGACCCCGCGTCTTCCGGAGATAATGAAAATTTGTCACATATTAAACGGAAGACCATGTCCAGTTCTTCGGGCTCAATCTTATCGTCCATGTGGATCATTTCGATAAGTAGTACTGCTGTCGCCATCTGCAATTCTTGCTCGCTCCATTCTTCGACCGATACCGCTGTCGCGAAAATACGTGTTTCAAAAAATTGTTTTATAGAATAACGCTTCATTTTACTTTTATAACCTCTCCAGCCCGTTCCTTAACCACCAAATCCTTGAACCAAGCTAACTTACGGACATTTTTAAAATCCGGATCATTTTCCATATGCCCAAGTGCGGGCAGTTTCCAATTTTCTTGGGCAATATTAAGCTGTTTACGGCATTCGTCGATGTTTCCCTCTAAGCTATAAAAACAGGCAAGGTTGTAAGATGCAATGCCGTTTTCGACAGCATCAGCGGCAACAAATTTTTGGCGAGCCTCGTTCAAAAGAGATGGCCTATCGGATTCACTGGAAAGATTCGCGAGAGCCATAAGAGCGGCGCCCCAGTCATTCAGGGTGTTCGGTTGATCCGGTTTGGCGTTGTTCGCCTTGGAAAATTTTTCGCAAGATTTTTGATAAATACTTTTTGCTTCCTTATTATCTTTTTTGCGGGCCTCCTGGTACAACGTTAACCCCCAATGGTAAAAAGTATCGTTAGCTTTGTGATTGATTTGTACAGCCTTAGAAAACTTCTCATAGACCTCACGATATACACGATTGGGGTTCTTTTCGTGTTGGTTTTGAGCTTTTCCCCGAAGCGCTAAACCCCAAAATTTAAGCAGGTCGAAATCGCTATGGTTGAGTTCATAAGCCATCTTATACTTTTCGCAAGCATTATGGTACGAACGCCATTGATCTTTCCGAGTTTTTTTTAACGCTGAATTATAGAAACCGTGGCCCCAATTTTTATATGCCTCAAACATCAAAGGGTCTTTATCTAGGGCGGATGCAAACCGCTGGTATGCCTGCATATAAAACCGTTCAGCCTTATTTCCACTAGCTTTACCCGCCCTTTTTAAAAATCTACTTCCCTGCATCAGGTCCAGCCCAGCACCCCATCGTTTAAATATTTTCACCCAGTACCTCACAAAATTTCGCCATGCTACCCCACGACATTTAGCTAAAAGCATTCAAAGTCGCTAGGATGAAGGGAAAATACCTCGTTTGCAATGACAATTGATCCAAATGCTCCACTATACTATGAGTATTTTGAAAATTTTAGTGCCTCCGATAATGAGAGTGAAACAACGCAATGCCAGCTAACATCGAGCAAGAATTAGATAAAACATCAGCCATTGATCAAGCCGATTCCAGTTCCAGTGAAAATTTGGGGGCAGAGATAATATGCGATAGGGTTGATCAGAAAATTCAGAATAAACTCCCGAAACAAACAGTTTTACTCGAAAACAAGCCTGTTGTTAAAAAAAGTTACGAAAACATTCGGGGCAAAACAATCGAACCCTCAGATCCAGAGGAGAAAAACAACGATATTGATGCGGATGACACAGATGCTGCAAAGGATACAAACGAATCTTCAGAAAACGATTCCGATACTGACGAGGAGGATAAAGAAAGGGAAGATGAAACCTCCGAAGACTCCGAACAAGATGAAGATAATTCTGAACCTTCGCTCGAACAACATCCCAGTGAATGGGTCCGTCGGCGTCGACACATACAGACACAAGAACAACGAAACGAAAGTTGGCTGTTAGTAGTGTTTGCCCTCGCCATTATTGCGTTTATTGTTTTAGCAGCAGCTGTTTTTGGTTTAAGAATACGAGATCTAAGCCTTATACAAGGGAATGCGGATGATACAATCTTTTTCCACGAACAAATTTTCTATTATTTGTTCCCAAAATTGCTGTGAAAAACGCTTGAATTCAATGGCCAATAAATCGTTGGAATAGACCGCACAGCACAGGCCCATCCAGAATCAATCGAATAGTTTCTACAATTAATTTCGAGCCCTTTGCTCGGAGAGTATTAAAGGAAAGTGTTCAAAGGAATATTCGGATTTTGTGTATTGGTTGCAGAAAAAAGCTGCCAAGCGATTTCACTAGGGTTGTTGATCATCGCTATAGTTGAGCGTAAGGAGAAAAATCAGGGCCTAACTATCAACCACACCGAATTAGCAAACAAACTCTAAGAGTCACCTAATTTCATCAGCACATAGGTGCGCCCAGCCACATCCTGCTCCCATTCTTCAATGGGTTCTAATTGGTAGGGAGGTAATCGCCAGTTGATCCCACGGTACATCCCATTTTGCAAGAACAAGTCTAGATTGCGGTTGGTTTCTGGAGCATTATTTAACAACAAATATCGACTACCGCTTTTTTTAAAATTATCAAGAATACGAAGGATATTTTTGGTTTTTAGATGATTAAGTACCTCCCGACAATGGATCAGATCACAACGCGTTGGTATGTGTTCGATCAAGTTAGCTGAGTAAAAGCGATGTTCAGGGAATTTTCGTTGATTGTTTGCTACTAACTCCTTGACGACATCAATACCGGTGTATTTCAATTCGGGGTATTGTTTCAGGACCAATGGCATCCATGTCATATCGCCGCAGGCAGCATCAAGCAGCGTTTGAATTCTGTATTGAGTAATAATATTCGCAAGAGTTTTTCGTACCTTCACCGTTGTGTCTACGGTAGCATGAGGCCCAGAACGCGGAATTCTAGCACCTCTAATACACCAAGTGCCATAACGGTAGATGGTTGTAAATTGAGCTTCCGTGTCGTTACGCAAATGCACTAGAAATGCACCAGCGATGGCTTTAAGTCTATGGCCCAGAGCTATTTTTCCAAATGCAGACATTTTATTTATTTAGCTTTCTCTAAATCCGAAACCACGATCATCTAACCAACGGAAAGCAAGTCTATCTGCAATTAGTTTTTTTTTCCAGCAATAGCAATGGAACCCACTGAGCTTTTGGTTTACGTGGAAGCTTTACAAACTGTGATTACATTTGTTTAAATCTTTGGTATAAAACTTTATCCCTATACACCTAGGCGGTTCTCCGACAAAACCAACCGATACGTGTTAAAACACTAGCGAGGGTAAGTTCCAATAAATTTAACCAAATAAACACTGTTTTGATTAGTGCGATTACCCCAGTGGAGTTCCAGAAATGCAAGAAAAAGAATATGACGTTTTAATTTGTGGAGGAGGCTTGGCTGGGCTCAGCTTGGCAAGGCAGATTCGTCTTACTCTCCCAAATTTGTCCCTTGCCGTGATAGACAAAAATGAGCGTCCCTTGCCTACTGCAGGTTTTAAAGTAGGTGAATCATCGGTCGAAGGAGGTTCAAACTACATTGGTCGGGTATTAGGACTTCATGACTACATGAAAAAGAGTCATTTCCTAAAAAATGGTCTACGTTTTTTTCCAGGTAAATCTGACCATGCTTTGGAAAAACGGCCGGAAATAGGCCCCCCTTGCCTCCCATTACTACCAGCGTACCAAATTGATAGGGGTATATTTGAAAACGATTTGCGTGAAATGGTTCAGAATGCTGGAATCGAACTATTGGAGGGCTACAGTTTGCGTGGGATTGACCTTTTACCCGAATCTAATCACGAGGTTAAAATTCAAAAAGGAAAGTCCGATAAACCGAAAATTCTAAAATGTCGCTGGTTAGTCGATGCAACTGGTCGACGGTTTTATTTGCAATCTCAATTAGAACTGAAAAAACCTTGGGCTCATAAACTTGGGGCTGTTTGGTTTCGAGTCGAAGGTCGTTTTGATATTAATGACTTCGTTGAGAAATCGAAATGGCACCAGCGCGATCCACAAAACATTCGTTACCTATCAACGAATCACCTTATGGGCCGAGGTTATTGGGTATGGCTGATTCCTCTTGCTTCAGGCCATACCAGTGTTGGAATCGTAGCAGCCGAGGAGCATCATCCGGTTAAAAATAGAAGTACTTATGATCTCTCGGTGGAATGGCTCGAAAAATATGAACCAATTGTTGCCCACCACCTGAAGGGAAAACCGCCCTTAGACTTTAAGTGTCTAAAGGACTGCAGCTATGGTTCCCATCAAACCTATTCAGCAGATCGCTGGTCCTGCGTCGGAGAAGCCGGTGTTTTCCTAGACCCACTTTACAGCTATGGCCTTGATTTTATAGGGTTAAGTAACTGCATTACCGTCGAGATGATCAGCCGGGAACTACGAAATGAATTAACCCAGTCCGATGTTGATGAATTTAATAATTTTTACCTCACCCTATCGGAAAATCTAGTCCAGCTTTTTAATGGTTCGTACCATATTTTCGATAAACCCAACGTATTGATCGCCAAACTTTATTGGGATACGGGTTTTTATTGGGGATTTTTCGCGCCGATTTCATTTTTCCAAATCTATAAGACGCCGGAGGTACTGTTTAGGTTGACGTATATGAAAAATACACTAGCTCTTAACTTGCGAATGCAGCAGTTATTCAAGGATTGGGCGAATATGATTCCCGCAGATACCGATGCGCCCGATTTCACAGCCTATCCCCATTTATTTTCATTCCTATCCAGAGCCCACGTCGAGCTTGCACGGAAAAAAAGTCGTAAAAAAGCACTGCGAGGTATAGAGAAAAATTGTCGTATGCTTGAAGATGCGGTTCGGGTGTGGTTTTTGAGAGCGGTTGAAGATACCATGCCGGATCAGCTTTCCGCTTTGAAAGCGCGAGGACGAATAAACCCTTATGCGATCAGCTTAGATCCGAAAAGATGGGAACAAGACGGGCTATTTAAATCTGAACCTTCGCAGACTACGCTAATGGAAACTGACATTAAACGCTATTGTAACGAAGTCAAGCCCTCCAAGTGGAGTTCTGCGCTGCATCTATTCCGCTTGTATCTGTGGGGTTGGACAATGAAATCTTCTGGTTCTGTCTGAACTCAGTCAGACTTCCGTCTAAGAAGTTTTTTAAAGAGGGCTTTAATGTTTTTATACACATGCTTAGCGCTAGTATGTAGCATTTTTTATAGTGTTAGCGCGATACTTTGTAAATACGGTTTACAGCATAACATTGACATTCGAAGTTTATCCGCCAAAGCACTATTCATCTTTTTAAGCAAAAATCGATGGTGGATAGTTGGGGTGTTGTTAAGTGGAGTAGCAAATGTTTCGATGATCGAAATTCAAGCACGGCTGGATGTTTCCATCGTCTACTCTCTTTTAAACTTTTCATATATTTTCGTTTTAATTCTCGGCCACTACTTCCTAAAAGAACGTCTTGAAGCCAATCAATGGTTGGGAGTGTCCACCGTAATCATCGGAACAATCATGATATTAGCGGTGCAAAACCCAGCCACCGGGGTGGACACTAATGTCAAAAGTCTAATGATTCTTACAGTAATTGGACTACTGGCCTTATTCATACTAATCATTACTGCATACCGACTTAAACGATTAAATTACGAAGTTATATATGCCATATGTACCGGAATTTGCTTTGGATGTGTCGAAATTTATTTAAAAGCCAATACCAATCTGGTCGCTTCTGAAACCGGGCACTTTACCATTTTCAGCATGGATAGTATCAAGCGTTTTTTGATGGTATGGCCATTTTTTGTAATGTTTGCCTTTGGGGCGGTAGGTTGGTTGTGTTTGCAAATTACCTATACCCATGGCAATGTTTCGGTGACAATTCCGGTGATGGCGGTTACTCAGCGGATCGTCTCTTTGTCAAGTGGTCACTATGTTTTTGGTGAAACCTTCACAATTTTAAGGAGCACCGGTGTTCTGGCCATAATCTTAGGTGTTTTGATTCTTGTATTTTCAACCATTAATATCCGAGAACCTAAAACGATATGAACACGTACATAGCCTTGACGCTAATTTGTAGCTTTTCACACGCCGTAGGCGCTGTGCTTTGTAAATATGGACTAGAAAAGCTGAAACAATTAAGAGAAAAAAACTTAAAACGGATTGTTTTATTTTTAATACGAAGCAAATTTTGGATATTGGGAATCATTGTCACTCTATCGACTAACTTTTTTGTGTTGCAGTTACAATCGGTCCTCGATATTTCCGTAGTTCAATCGATACTCAATAGTAGTTATATATTCACGCTACTACTTGGATATTTTGTCTTAAACGAGGTTCTTACCAAACAACAGTGGATTGGGACCATTGCTGTAATAATAGGTGCACTCGCCATTATGACAGTTGATAATCCAGTAACCAGCCAATCTACAAATATAAGAGTATTACTCGTTCAGAGTGGGGTTTCTTTTATTATCATTTTATTTTTAATCATAGCTTCTTTTTTTTACAAAAATGTAAATTATGGAATTCTATACGCCACATCAGGTGGTATTGCATTTGGAAACTCACAGGTATGCGTTAAAGCTACTACGAATTTTATTACCGACGAAACGGGTTACTTTTCCATATTCTCCATACAAAGTGTAACCGAATTCGTCAAAGTTTGGCCTACCGCGCTTATAATCCTATTCGCGATAACTGGATTTATTTGTATGCAGATCTCGTTTACCCACGGTAAAGTTTCGATTTGTGTTGCGCTACTCGCTGTCATTTCTAGGTCCATATCGACTTCAAGTGGGTATTATGTTTTTGGCGAGGAATTTCTTTATGCCAAAATGGTTGGTATTGTAACAATACTTGTAGGTGTTTTTATCATCACCATATCTACTATTAAACATGATAACTATCAGATCGCTGTAAGGTTAGGCTGATGCAGAAAATAGTAATAAAAACTACTTAATAATACTGTATCGCTTAGGGTCGATGGAAAATCAAAAATCCCAGCGTTCTACTATTTTATTTTTATGTCCTTCTTTGGCAGGTGCGGGTGTAGAACGAAGAGTATGCACCCTTTTAAAATATTTGGATCAAACAAATCATCGTTTCTTTTTAGGAATATTAAGAAATCAAGGCCAATTTATAGCCCAAATTGCTGACGATCAAATCGTCTTCGTTGAAAAGCCTTTTTGGCTAAAGATTTTACTCCCTCGTTTTGCTTTTTTCACAAATATAAATATTGTAATATTCGGCATTTATCAGATATATAAGATAATCAAAAAAACAAAGCCTGAACTCATAGTAACATTTACTTTAGAAACCAGTTTTCCGACTTATTTTGTTAAACTACTCGGCAAATCTGACACAATAGCGTGGATAATCTCAGAGGACAGTAATACTGCCGAAGCGATAGTCAATTCAGTTGAACAGCCTTTTTTAGCCAATATTGGACTGAAAATATTTTCAAAAATGTATCATAAAGCTGACTACATTACATCAGTTTCGAATTCGTTAAAAAAATCATTAAAAAAAGGTTTTAATTTACCTGATCAAAAGATTAATGTAATTTATAATCCCGTCGATATAAAACATATTTTGTCGTCAATAAATATGGCATTAACGAGTCCTATTGAGGAACAGTATTTAATAGCGATTGGGAGGTTAGAAAAAGTCAAACAATACGGCCTTTTACTAGAAGCTTTCGCATTAGTAAGGAAACAAAAGATATTGAAATTGGTTATTGTTGGAGAGGGCTCGGAGCTTGATAAACTAAAAAGTTTCTCGAAACAATTAGAAATCGCAGAACATGTAATGTTTGTAGGTTTCACCGAAAATCCGTGGACCTACATCATGCATGCTGAAGCGCTATTATTGACTTCCAGACAAGAGGGATTTTCCATCGTAATAGTGGAATCGATGATTGTAGGCTGCCCAGTCATTTCTACCCGCGCTGGTGGACCTGAAGAAATAATCACGCATAACCAAAACGGGATACTCGTCAATCAGGACAGTCGCGAAATTGCCGAACAAACCATCAGATTGCTTGAGAACGAAAGAATGCGGCAAAATATGGTTAAAGAAGCCCAAGACCAAATCACCCGATTTAAGCCAGAACACATTTGCCCTCAAATATCAGCAATGTTCGATCAAATGCTGGGACAAACAACTTCCAGAGATTGATAAAACTACATATTGGAGTGACCGACTCTATGCTGCCCTTGTCCTCACTTATCTTTAAAATTCTAAGGACAAAAATATTGGGATGTGCTGTGTCTCAATACCGAAATCCGACGATGTTGCACATTTAACTTCGACTCGATGCTTTGCGCTCCAACCGTCTTCCGATGAGTAGGAGCCGCGCTAAGCGTTCTCCAGCATATTGCAGATGGATCCTTGATTCTCGGATGGCCTCTTCAAGGCTCATATCACGCGCTGCAGCGCTTTCCAACCCATCAATCCCATGTTCAAAAACACCGCGAGCATCATCGGCCAACGCGCCGCCAATTGCGACCACGGGGATCCCTTCCTTCGCTGCGGCTTTCGCAACACCCGACGGTGTTTTACCGAAAGCGGTCTGAAAATCAACTTTGCCTTCACCAGTAATAGCAAGATCAGCACCTTCAAGCGCTTTTTGCAAACCGGTGGCCTCGATAACTATATCAACCCCCCTCTCCATTTCCGCACAACAAAAGGCTACCAACCCAGCCCCTAAGCCTCCCGCTGCTCCCGCACCCGATAATTCTTTAACATCTTTGCCAATAGTTTCACGAATAAGTTCGGCAAAATAACCAAGGTTTGCATCCAATATTTTTACCATTTCCTGGGTAGCGCCTTTCTGCGGCCCAAAAACATTCGAGGCCCCTTTCTCTCCACAAAGGGGATTATCCACATCACAAGCGACTTTTATTGCGATTTCTCGAAGGCGCTTATCCAAGCTTGAAACATCGATTTTGGCGATTTGGTCCAGCATACCACCCGAACCGTAACGTTCGATTTTTAGGCCATTATGGTCAAGAAATCGGACACCAAGAGCTTGCGCCATTCCTGCACCCCCATCGTTGGTTACCGAGCCACCGATCCCGATAATAATTTCCTTTGCACCTTGATCCAGTGCATCTAAAATTAACTCGCCAGTACCAAAGGTAGTTGTTTCCAGGGGATTTCTTTTATATTTCGGTACAAGTGTAATTCCAGAGGCTTCGGCCATCTCAATCACTGATGTGCTACCATCTCCAAGAACTCCATATTTTGCCTCTACCTGATCTCCCAAAGGGCCTACAACCATTTTCCTGACTACCTTACCCTGTCTCGCATCAACTAAGGCTTGAACAGTACCTTCACCCCCATCAGCCATCGGCACTTTTATGCACGTTGCATCGGGAATGACCTCCAATATACCTTCTTCAATCGCTGTCGCTACTTCGAGCGATGTCATATTTTCTTTGAAGGAATCAGGTGCAATTACGATTTTCATAGGGAACCTCTTTAAAGAATCACGCAAGCGTTATCCTATTCTGTTAATAAATGTCCGTCCGCAGAATCCATGAACCGAAAGACAGTCAGTACAATCAATCAATCTGTGGGCGCTATCAATACTCAGCCGCAAACCAAAAGTGAGTCTCTTGAAAAGGAAAGGTTTTGAAATGCAAACTAAAAACCCCAGACCTTGGGGCCAGTGGTTTTACCCTATCAAATCACTAATGGATTTTCAACGCAACCTGTTTCTTAAAGCAGCTGAGTCATGCGAGGATGACATCAAAAAAACGCTTTATTAGTTTTTTTAAATGGTGGTTCGATTTCGCTGAATTATGATAAACTTCGCGCTCATTTTGCGACCGAAAGTTGTGGCTTTTTTACATTAAGAATTGCAAGAGGAATAATGCATGGAGAAAACTTTTGTCATGATCAAACCGGACGGTGTTCAGCGTGGATTGATCGGTGAAATAATCTCAATTTTCGAACGTGTCGGGTTGAAACTGACCCAAATGAAATTAATGCGACCTAGTCGCGAGTTGATTCAAAACCACTATCCATCTTCTGACGACTGGTATAACACCGTTGGCCATAAAACCTTTCAAGGATATGAACTGCTGGGGAAGGATGTTAAAACTGAACTTGGAACCGATGATCCAATTGTAATCGGACAGATGGTTAAAGGCTGGCTAGTGGATTTCATGACTTCTGGCCAGGTTGTGGCAATGGTCTGGGAAGGCAACGCAGCGGTACTCAACGTAAGGCGACTTTGTGGGAATACGCTTCCGATCAAAGCGGATCCTGGTTCAATTCGTGGGCGTTTTAGTCTCGATAGTCCAGATGCCGCAAACGCCGAAGGAAGGTCGGTGTGTAACTTGGTGCACGCCTCTGGAGAACTAGACGAAGCTGATAGAGAGATAAGGCTTTGGTTTCCAGAAATATTCGAATAATACTCATGCATTTTTAAAACAAACTTCATTCTCGAGTAAAATCGAACTTAATTTTCAAATTGGCATTCTTGCTAACCGGGCATGGCAAAAAGCATAAAAACTTTAGAGGATTATAGATCTAGACAGGTATTGTCTTTGGCTGAAGGAACGGAAGCCTATCAAGAACTCCGTCAATACGTGGTCAAATCCAGATTACTAGACCGCACTTATGGATATTATATGGCTCTTATCTTCTTTGTCTTTACTGCCTTTTTCTTCAGTTTTGCAGGGGTATATTTTACTAAGAACTTGTATGTAGTTGTTCTCTTATCAATTATATTTGCATTTTTTTCGGTTCAAATAGGCGGATTAATACACGACGCCGGACACCGGTCAATTTTCAAAACGCCCATTGCTAATGACATCTTTGCCCAAGTATGCACGTTGGTTTTTGCTGCTTGTTATAACAACTGGCGAATTAACCATAACAGACACCACGCCTACCCTAATCAAGAAACGAAAGATCCTGATATGGAAATTCCCTACGGATTTACTCATGATCGTTTCCAAAAGTTGTCGGGTTTTATGGGCTCCATCAAAAGGTATCAGAAATATACTTACTATCCTTTTGGAACGCTTGCGTCATTGACAATGCGGTTTAAACGATATGATTATTTCCAGGAAAACTTTGGTCGTGCTATTTATTGGGAAATTGCGCTGTTTATCATTTCAGCGTTCATTCGATTTGTATTTCCCTTTCTTTTATTCGGCATTGAAAAAGCATCCATATTTTTAGCAGTATCCACTCTGTTTGAAGGATTTTACATGTTCCACATTTTTGCTCCTAACCATAAAGGTATGACCGAATTAGGAAAAGACATAAAACTATCTTTTTTGGAACAACAAATTGTGACATCCCGAAATGTTAAAGGGCATCCTATAACCGATTTTGTATACTTAGGACTCAATTACCAGATAGAACACCACCTTTTCCCTAATACACCAAGAATTAATCTCAAAAAAATAACACCCTATGTTTTGGCTATTTGCGAAAAATATAATCTAAAATTCTCAGAAGCCAGTATTATTGAATCAAACCGCATTATACTTTCAAACTTAAGTCAGATCGGTCAGTCTGCTTAATCAGTACGAGCATCCCCCGCAGTTTAGCAAATTTCAAATCTCGTTTTTTGGAACCGGCGTCACAATGGGTCATACCTATTGTGTGAGCACCCTCACGGTTTGTCGCCCATCGTCCGCTACTTTTGGTTAAGGGAAATTCCCTTTGCGCTAAATTTTTCATCGCGCAAATCATTTATCAATTTAGGAATGCGATCATGAAAACCAAAATCACCATTAAGCAGATTAAAAATGCAGGGATATTTATAAGTGCGCATGTGTTAGTAGTGGGCCTTCTCTTGGCGCTCGCCATAACCATGGCTACCAGCGGTGGCATTGGTTAATGTGACATCGTATCAACCAGGGCAAGTCTGATCGGCTGTTAGGGGTCAGGCTTGC
>CAZZET010000019.1:0-5111 GCA_964653275.1 uncultured Methylococcales bacterium | reverse complement strand
GATTCTTTTCGCTCAGCTGCCAGATTAAACCAATAAGACAACTCTTGACCGAGATTTTCTTCTCCTACTCCACGCCCAAGGGAAGAGTTATGGATAGAGTTATTTAGCTTACCCGAATTAATAAAGGTCCAATCGTCATCTTTTTGGGAAACAATACCAGTATGTCCTGCCGTATGAATTGAAAACGCTAGAATATCACCTTTTGCTAACAATGGTTTTATATCGTTATACGCTTGCCGAGCCTGTGCATCCGGGTTAGCAACATGGTTGATTGATTTTTTGTAGATTTCCTGCCCCGACGCTTCAATGATTCCTTCCCCATTAAAGAATGCATTTCTTCGCTGACCGGTCGCTTGCGCCATATTAATTAATTCAGAACGCAAACCATTTTTTCCAGTGTAGTGAACACCTAGATTTTTTAATCCTTTGACTAAGAGGCTATAGCAATTCATCCTATTATAAGGCAGTCCTAAATAAGGCTTTACGACCTCATCGAGTTCCTGCGAATATTTTTTGTTGTCAGCAGAAATATTCAATGTCTGCGAGTGCTGTGTCGGTATCGGCTTGATATTTTGCTTGGAGAACACTCGAAGGTCCTTTTTAGAAGGATCGTTCCAAATAATCTCTTTGCTTTTGGGGTCAAGAAATATTTTTGTTCCTACCTTGATATTCCGAAAATTTTTATGTTTATTTTCTGCAGCGTAAATTATTTTCCAGCAATCTTTTGAGTATTGACCGTTGCGTTTTAAAAGATGCGAGACGGTAGGTGCTTTGTTTGTAATTGTGCCAAGTTGGATCGGTTCCAGGTTTTCTGTTTTCGATGGAGAGCTTGCCGTTTTAACAGGCGTAGGAACATTTTGTTGCTCAAGGAGTTTCGAAAACCCATTGTCTGTATTGTTTAGTTTTTTACCGCTAATCGATCCAGTGATGTCTGATCGTTGTACCTTCTCGGAGTTTTGAATTGTTTTTAAGTCCATCGGTTACGCTAATTTAAAACACAGTGTTATACAAAGATTAAGCACAAATAATGCCGATTTATTAAATTAGTATTCACGTCGAACTTTGTAGTTTTGAGCCAGATGCAACATGACTTTCTATGTAACCAGTAATCCTAGTGATACTCGCAGCGAAACCCTTTGTGGATTGATGATTTTAGCGAGCAATTATTCTTTTTATGTCATCGATGCTGAGAATCGGTTGAACAATTTTAAAGGGCAAGACCAAATAGAATTATGTCAAAATTCAGACACATTGAAATACAAATATCCACGTTCTACCGACGTTATTTTGACAGATTGTAACTTTTTGGAACGAAAAGCTGCTACGCCTATCGCCTGATGAAACCGACCCGTATATTCGTTCATACATCGACATCAAATCTCCCTATCGAAACGAAAATACAATTGGCTCTGTAGTTAACTGTATTTTTCGAATACCGCTTAAATATCCAATAGCTAGTCGTTTAACCATAACGGACTTGCATAGTCATAATACAACCTGAACGCTTTAGACTAAACTAACTGATAGTGGGGAAAAAGCAAGATAAAAAATAAGTTTTGGCACCCATTTTTACTTACAATTGACTATTAATGTACCGGGGTGTTTATGAATACGACTATCATGGTTGGATACAATAGCAAAACATTTGGTAGAAAAATGCGTTTGATGAATATTATTCAATCTGCCGGCAAACTTCGTGGATCTGACGCCACAAACTTACAGAAAAAACTCGCCGGATTATCCGACTCTGAAGGTGATCTCACAATTGTGTGGGCCGAACTCCCTGATCGCAACGAACTCGATGCTTTTAGCGAAGCGTGGAAACATTTGGGCGAAAATGAAGACTCTGTAACCCACGTATGGCTTGGAATGCCAGATAAGCCTCTAAAAGTGTCAGCAAAATCGGATCATATTGCGATTCGGGCATTATGCAAAAAAATTTCAGACTCATATTTTCAAGAATATCTCCTTGAAATTAAGAAAGTTACCGCAAATCCAATTAATCCAGCGGACTCCAAGGTAAAACTTTCGAATGGCCTTTATGAGCCTGAATGGACCCCGTTACAAAAAGAGTCTAGTCGATTGATTAACGACAATGCCTAGTCTCCGTAGTTAAAAATTCAAAGGACCGTAAATACTTTCGTAAATCGAAAACTGTTCAAAAAAGCTTTTCTGAAGTAGATTTTCTATTATCAGATAGACTCCAATATTCCCCTCGACACTGTAAGAAAAAACCCTTGTTAAAGTCGATTACAAAGTGTAGGAGTCGCAACGATAACAAATTTCACCTGTCCGTTCTTTGGCTATCAACTTGTCGTACTCAAAACTCTTCTACTTTTTTAGGACTCGATTATGGTTAAAAATTGAGATAAGTCGATTAGTGACTTTCAATATAAAAAATAGTTTCTAGACTGTTCTTCCCATTTGCCCTCATCCGCAACGAGCCGACTGTCCAAATCTCGAATTTCCGCATTCGAATCATCCACCCATTCCCGTAAACCAGTACCTCCATCAATAACATCAATCGCTAATCGGTCAGTGACATATTCATAGGGGAAGTCTCTCCATATTTGGTAGCTAGGATAGAATCTACGCATTGTCTTCAAAAACAAGGCAATGATTCGGTAAGGTTTAAATGCATGGTGACTGTAGTTCCGAAAGTCAGTATGAATCTGAAATCCTTCACATAATTTACCAATGTGTTTGTGGAAAGTAGGTTCAAACCAACAAGGCCGTATCCTGCAACCTTCCAACCAATGTGGCGCCATGTCTGCCATATGTTTCAATATTTTTTTCACATCTATATCTGGTGCACCTAGCAGTTCCAATGGATGTGTAGTACCCCGCCCCTCTGAAAAAGTAGTCCCTTCCAACAATACCGTGCCAGCATAAACTCTAGAAGCATTGAGAGTAGCAATATTTGGGCTAGGGTTAACCCAACAGTGTTCCTCCTGCGGCCATCCAAAACCCGGATTTTGATTTGGATCGTAACCCTCCATTTTCACTATTTTTAGATCGATATCGAGATTACGATAGACAATATACCAATTAGCCGCTTCACCCAAGCTAAGACCATGCCGCATAGGAACCGGTGCTGCACCAACGAAACTCTCATTTCCCGCCAGCAAAATTGAGCCTTCCACCACACGACCTGCTGGATTTGGCCGATCCAAAACCCACAAACTCTTCTCTACACGGGCGCATTCTTCCAACAAATAAAACAGGGTCGTCAGAAACGTGTAGATACGACATCCGACGTCTTGTATGTCCACTAACAGTACATCAAATGAATCCAACATCTCCGCAGTGGGTCTACGAGTTTCACCATATAAGCTAAAAACCGGAATACCATATACCGGATCGGTAATGTCAGACGATTCAACCATGTTGTCTTGCTTATCACCACGCATACCGTGCTGTGGCCCAAAGGCAGCAGACACCTTTATCCCTTTCAATATCAAAGCATCCAAACTATGCACAAAATTACCAGTCATTGAGGCGGGATGACCAAGTAGAGCGACACGACGGTTGACCAATTGTTTTTTAAGAAACTGGTCTTCAAGTAGACGATCAATACCAAATTGCATTCACAATCACTAGAGTTAGATAGTTTGGGTGAAAAGATTCTGATTCACTTCTTTCCAAAATTTAGGACAAAAGATATTTTTGCAAATTAAAGGCATAAGTCTACTTGCCTAGGCCCATAGAATCCAAAAGTTATTTCCAGTCTGCTATGAGATTCTCGCTTTGAAACCTGAGTATCCTGAAGCTAATAGCATTCATTACTGAGACCCGCATAGGAAAAATAGCCCTCAGCGTTAAAAGCAGTGAAAAAATCAAAGTATGCTATCGGCTGGCGAAAAAACCGCCAAAGTTGTAAATTTCGCAAACAGCAACACCGACTGTCTCCAGTTAGCACATTACCACTCGACATGAATTAAGGCATTTCTTCCATCTCTAGATACCCAAGTTGGCCAACAGAAAAAAATCCATTTCAATCTGTTAAGTTTGCTAATAATTAGCGTTTCAGAATTCATTTACCCACCTTCCAACTTTCCCTGAAAGCAACGACTAAAACACCTTTACAGCCGTCGACTTAAACCCTAACCAAAGAGATTGCCCCAAACTAAACCCCATTTGTTTCAATGCTTCATAGGTGATAAGCGCGTGGAAAGTTTCTCCTGCTTCAACCGTCATTCTGACTCTTCCTTGATCTTCCAAAATGCTCACAACTCGTCCACTAAAAACGTTTCTGATACTTGTATTCAAGGGTTTGAGAGACAATACTATTTCAGATGGTTCTACCGCTAAACAAGATCCCCACGAGACCTTTTCAGGCAACAGTACGGTAATTTTCGAAGTAATAAATCTACCGCTCTTGATATAGCCATGGAATACGTTGACCAATGGTGAGCGACCCAGCTTCCCATTTACAAGCCCAATTTCCCTATCAGCAATCGCAATTCCATGCACGGAATCATGAGTAGTAAACACAACACTTTTCTCTGGATGGTCCCGAAAATCAGAAATCAAGCGCTCAACCATCGCCACACTACTCCGGTCAAGATATGAAAACGGTTCATCGAACAGTAACACTTCGGGGTCAAGTGCAAGAGTTCTGGCTAAAGCCACTCTTTGTGCTTGCCCCCCTGACAACTCTCGTACGTCCAGGTCTTTATATTCTCCCAACCCTACTCTTTTCAGTGACGCACTCGATATTTTCTTTCGTAGCCTTTTCCGAACACCGCGCAACTTCAAGCCCAATTCAATATTTTGCAATACACTACCGTTAAAAAGATAAGGATTTTGAGTCACTAAACCAACCCGCCGCCGAAGATCCAGTGAACGAGATTTCACAGCATTCTCCCCCCTATATTCGATAAACCCATTATCAGGCATCAACAAAAAAGCGAGAAGACTCAGTAACGTAGACTTTCCTGACCCATTTGGACCTATCAACGCCGATACGGATCCGAACTCAATGTCAAGGCTTTCTATCTCTATGGCCGGGTGTTGCCTATAGGCGAAAACCAAGTTAGCGATCCGATACAGGGGTGTCATCAGGTGTAAAAATGCAGCCTCTGCAGTAACCAATTTACAGAAAAAGCAAT
>CAZZET010000018.1:0-49773 GCA_964653275.1 uncultured Methylococcales bacterium | reverse complement strand
CCCAAGCAACCCGGTTCGTGCAACCATCGGTTCTCTCTGCGCCAGCAAAAGGTATTTATTAAGCGAGCGAAGAAGCATGAATAACCACAAACATTCTACCGATTATAATCTTTTGCCACATCACCCAAATTTCGAGGTGTGCAAACGAAACGATTGGAAGTCACTTCCCTTCTACGATATGCTATTGCTTTTCAAACCGGCTCCCAATCTAGGATGATGCTTACAGAATTTCATTCAGACCAGGAATCAACAACAATCCCTCACATACAAGCCTGATAAAGGACAGCATTCCTTGGGACTGCTCATTTGGTTTAAGCAGACTGCTATAATTTCAGGACCTGATCGATTACATTAACCGAAACCCTAACGCTCTCAAATATATGTGCTTACTTAACGGTGGAATCTCAAAACCCCACTGAAATAACTATGCAAATTCGCTCCATCAACATAGCAATACCCAAGGAAGTTGAATACCAAGGGAAAAAGATTTTAACTGGTATTTTTAAAAAACCGGTTAACCACCCAGTAATAGCGACAAAATTAGGCTTGGATGGCGATGGCCAAGCCGATCTGGAAAATCATGGTGGGTTTGATAAAGCTATTTACATATACACCCTAGAAAATTACCGTTATTGGGAAAAAACATTAGGCCGCTCGGCGTTTACCTTTGGCCAATTCGGAGAAAATCTTACCGTAGAGGGTATGCCTGACGAGCGCATCCATATCGGTGACATATTTGAGATCGGATCAACACGCATGCAAGTCACCCAACCCCGCGTACCCTGTTACAAGTTGGGCATCAAAATGGAGATGCCCAAATTTTTGAAGTTGTTCATGCCTTCTGGACGTGTGGGCTTTTATCTGCGAGTATTGAACGGAGGAGCCATCAATCAATGCGATACCATACAACTGGTCAAACAGGATCAGCAAAAGCTTAGCATCCGGGAAGCGATGTTGGCTTTGATTGATAATCCCCATCGACAGGAAATAGTAAAAAAGGCTTTGGCAATTAAAGCATTGTCAGTAGCTTGGCGGACTGACCTCGAACGCGGATTGACGAATTAGTGACCATATTTCAACTAGAATACCTCACAAAATCGTGTTAAATCCCTGTCTCGTATCCTTACCTGAGAGAGAAAAACGTCCAAAGGTAGTCGCTGCCAATCGGCCGAAACCCTTAAAGCAATGGCTACTGGATTTGCCGATTGATAACGAAGATAGGCTACCACAATTAGTTTTTGAGCGAATTAGAGAAATCAATCAAAGCCTAATTGGAGTCCGGCAATTAACCTCAATTCTTGATCGTTTACAGCCTGTTTATTCAACCATTCATCGGTTATTGACTTCTCATATATTTGTCGATGGTTTTCCTATCTCATCGAACAAACAAAAAACCGTCGACTTGTTGATTGCTATTACCAAAGAATTCGCCATTTCTTACTATTTCGTTCTGAATGCGCACGAATCCAAGAAAATCCCATGGCTACCGGGTAAAGTCCACCCTCGCCAAGTTTTACGGTTAATCCAAACCTATACCGATATACAGGTTCTTCACTACTTACTCTACATTGATGACCTAAGATGGATTTGGCTCGATATCAATTCGATCTATAGATTCGCATTGAAACATGAAATCGAAGGGGTTCAAATTGCCGAACCACTTCTGACTTTGAAGAAGAAAACGACAATTCAAGAAACCTACAACAGAATTCTATTATTGCGAATTACCGATCCATACCGATTTACTCAAACCGAAGTTGTTTATCTGAACACCATTATGGAACGATGGGACGATTTAGTGATGTTGACCAAATATCGGTCCAACAATCCGCAAGCATCAGAAGGATGGATGATTGATTTAGACCAAGACGAACCCCCGTTTTGGGTCAAAAACCCAAATAAGGCTGACATCCCTATTAACTGCTTTCAGATCAATGTGCAGGGCTTACTGAGTTTATTTGAACAACATCAAGAATTAGTTGACCCCACTCTGAACCGCTTTGGATTAAAGCTGATCCCTAACGAAGGAGAAAAGCTTTTACCGCGTTATTTTTTTAATTACCTAAAAAACCGATGGTCTGGATTACTATCCGAGAATTCAACATATTTCGGCGATTGCCAAGAACAATTAATTTCGGTGGGATTAAAAACCATCCACCAACAATTCAGTACCTCGGGTGGGGCACAGAACACATGCGTTAGTGAACCACTGGCCACCCCAATATCAGAATACGAATTGTATTGTAAATTCGACCAGCCAGGGCAAATTGCCGTTTGCAGTTTGCTGGGATATAAACCGGTTGATGGGCATACCCATTCCAGAAGTTTGGGTATAGTCAACCGAATCAGTCGGAAAAATCCGTCGGATCCAATCAAATTCGAAATTACATGTATAACCACACGTTCGTTTCCGGCAGGTGTCCAACCTTTAAAATCAAACAAAAATTCTGACGTTTACCAACGAGCGTTACTCTATTACAAAGCCGCTAAAGGCAAAAAGAAAACAATGTTGATTGTGGAATCAAAACATCTCAAAAACAACGATGTCATCCGTATTCTGGTTCAAAACAAATCCTATACGGTAAAGTTGGTTAGTGGACGCCAAATCAATTCAGAATGTCATCTATTTGTGTGCCAAGGATTGAAAAAAAGGTAACACGCTATAATCGATAGGGTCCATCCCTATTTTATTCATTGTAAAATCTCAGCCAGGTTTGAAGGAGGTTAGATCACCTCCTAAACAAGATTTCTGCCAACGATTTGAGCGGCAGTGTCCGCACAGGCGACGAAAAAGAAAAATGGTCCAAAATCATTGACGGCATGAATACCAGTAAAATACAAACCAGGGATATTGCTTTGTAACGAATCATCCAAACAAACAAATCCGTGATCGTAAGCCAATTGTGACAGAATGTTCCCCTGTGCCAACCAAGATAATCTGTTAATATCAGGTTCATAACCAGTGGCTAAAATGACCATGTCAACACAACAAGTATGGCCATTACCCAGTCGAATCGATAACGATTTTGTGTTATTCGCCCTGCAAGCGCTCACGGTGGTGTTCGGCCACAATTGGACATTAGGGTGTTCAATCATTTCAAGTAACCAACTCTCCAATTGAGACCTCCCTTCAAGCCAAAAGCGTTGATTGATTCGATTTCTTTCAGCTTCGGGTACATGGCGAAACCAACCGGGATGATTCAAAGTTTTTTGAATATAAGGATATACCCATGACCAATCAGAGAAAGCAAACTCAGGAGTATCATGCCGGTAGACAATATCAACTTGACGAGCATAATCTTTTAATAGTCCTGCCCACTCAAACGCCCCTTGCCGACCACCTATAATGAGACAGTGTTTCCCTTTTAGCCGGCGAAAATCATTGCAATTGGCCGTATGCCGATAGCAGTCCAGAGGAAACATAGACTGATATTCTTGTGGAATTTTTTTGAAGTCATAATAACCCGTAGCAACTAAAACTTGTTGAGCTTGTATTCGTTCCCCATTACTTAATCGTGCCGTAAAAAAAGGATTATTGTAATCCAGCCGCTCTACAAAAACAGGCAAAATGGAAAGCTTGTAGACCTCGTGGGTATATTGAATATAATCAACAAAGCTTTCTATAGCCACCGGGTGAGCATCGCTTATATGCTGTCCTTTGTATTCCAGATAAGCATTCAAAGTTTCTTCATTGCCCCAATCGAACCCCGTCCTTAAACGCATCCCGCTGGGCATATGGGATTGCCAAAACCCCATAAATTTACCCACAACCTGATACCTTATGCCCTGTTTTTGAGCATACATTGCCATTGCTAATCCATAAGGACCAGCGCCTATTATCAACAAATCTGTCTTCAAGAGCATGGGAAATAACCTAGTTTACCAAGGTCGATATTACCCTGTATTAGAGAAGGATTCTGCTTAAAATACTCGATAGCTCATGAGCGGCTAGAACAAAGCTTTTACCAGTTAGCAGATATGAATATCTACTTTTAGGAAGGAGGTTCACATTGATTGACACCCGTATTCAGACCCCGTTTATCGCTCAGTACAGGGAGGAGTACAACTATCACTTGGGCATCGTCATCACCCAGGTTTTAGGAAGAACTATAGGCTACGGATAGAGCACCTAGAAAATAACCGACCCATGTTGCCTGGCAACGAGAGCCGCTTCGGTGCGGTTAGAGACACCTAGTTTGTCAAACACCGAGCTTACATGAAACTTGATGGTGCGCTCACTAACAAACAAACGATCGGCAATTTCTTTATTACGCTTTCCTTTTGCCAGTAACCGTAGAACTGCTTTTTCACGGTTACTCAGCATGGCTCCCTGCTCTATGGCGGGATGACTAACCTGATCCATAAGTTTTGAGGTAACTGCCGGATCCAAATAGGTTTTCCCCTGGCGAACCAATCGAACTGCATCAATAAGATTTTGGATCGGCGTATCTTTCCTCAAATAACCTTGGATATCGGATCTGATGGCTTCTACAACGCGTTCGTCTTCACTGTAGGATGAGTAGATAATAGTATGGAAACACACATCGACCGTATGCAGCATTTTAAGCGCTTCAACACCGCAGGCATCCTCCATCTCCAGATCGAGAATTACGATATCTGGTTTCAGTAAAACCACCTTTTCACAACATTCCGCACAATTAACCGCTTCGCCAAGTACACTAAAATCCGGCTGAGCATTTAAAAGGCCAGTTAACCCGTACCGAACTACGGGATGGTCGTCAACGATTAAGATACCAACCCTATTGGCAGCCAATTTTGTAGTGTTACTCCATTCCTCTCCCTTCCTGTTTTGGTCGATAGCCTCGTTTTCCATATTCTCAGCCTTTATATTAAAGTGGGCACCACTATAACAAAAAAACCTTCTTATATCAATTATTTTAAGTGTTATTTTTTTGCATGTTTTTGTAATGTGTAGCCCCTTATAGCTGTAGGACAATAGTTATTATGAGCCATACCATATATATTAAACTTGCAATTTCAATATTTTACATCACTCTTAATTCTTGCCCAGAATATGTCCTTACGCTCCATTGAAAAACATTAGAATATAGGCTAATTCAATATATGAAGTCACCAAAACGGATATTATATATATTTTTTATTCATATAAAAAGGGATATTTGGTGTTACGACTCGTAAATTTTAATCGGCAATTGAACCTCAGCCAAGATATTATGATGTGAAAAAAACTGACAACCGAGAGCTAAACCAATCGAATTCGCCGTACAATCGCTTGACAAGCTCTTCGATTTTTTCGGTAGTTTCAGCGGCGCGAGCGCGTTGTTCGATGGTTCGACATAAGCTCATCATGCGAGTAGCACCGAGTTGACGGCAACTACCGCCCAAACTGTGGGCCTCCTTTGCAATGGGCTCGACTTCCCTGGCGTCTATACAGGCTTGCATATGCTCTAGACGTTTAGGCACATCGTCTAGAAACAGTTCGACTAGATGCTTTATAAACGGTGAATTATTAGTTGCTTCTTCGGCTTCAATGAGTTTTTCCCAAACACTCGAATCCAAAACATCCGATGGTTCGCCGCCTTTTTTATCTTGATCAGGCGAGCACCAACGGGCAATTAGATCATCGAGCTTCCCCATCGCAATTGGTTTGGCTATATGGTCATCCATACCAGCAGCTAAACAGCGTGCGCGATCAAGTTCGAAAGCATAAGCAGTAATTGCAATAACCGGTGTTCGGCGACCATCCCCTTCCCGTCGACGCAATTCAGAAGTCGCGTCGAAGCCATTCATTTCGGGCATGTCACAATCCATAAATACCAAGTCGTAGGTATTTTGCGCAAGTATTTCTAGTGCTTCCCGACCATTTTTCGCCAGATCCATGCTATAGCCAAGCCCAGCTAACATGTTACGCATCACTTCTTGGTTAATAGCTGTATCCTCGACCGTCAAGAGACGCAAATTAGGTTGTCGCACTCGCGTCGTCAAAGACGGCTTATTTTGGTTTGAATGCAGGACTAAGGTGGATTCTAACTCGGCGCTCGGTTTTACCAAATCCACAGTAAAGTAGAAGATGCTTCCGGCACCGAGATCACTGGTGACACCTATATCGCCATGCATACCATTTACCAATTGCTTGGCAATAGCCAAACCTAGTCCTGTCCCCTCAGATTGACGTATGGTAGGATTTCTCACTTGAACAAAGGGTTTAAACAAACACTTTTGCATCGATTTTGAAATCCCGATACCCGTATCACGGACTTCACAACGCAATTGAACAGATTCCGCAGTTTCTTTGTAGCACGAAGCACTAAGGAAAATTGTACCGTGCTGGGTGTATTTGATGGCATTACTGAGCAGATTGAGAATAATCTGACGCAAACGCTGGGGGTCACCCAGTAACAATGGTGGCAAACTTCGGTCAAGATCCAACCGCAGTTCAAGCCCTTTGCTACGAGCAAGTTCAGCGACCATGTCAACGCTTTCTTCAAACAATCCGCGCAATTCGAAGGCAATTTTCGTCAGTTCTATTTTTCCCGTTTCAATTTTGGAAAAATCAAGAACGTCGTTCACCAGAGCCAGCAATATTCCACTTGAATTATACGTAATTTGAGCATAATTACGCTGCTGATCGGTCAAGTCAGAATGTAACAATAATTCCACCATTCCCAGTATGCCATTTAACGGCGTCCGAATCTCGTGGCTCATTTTGGCCAAAAAAGCGCCTTTCAACTTCTCTGCCCTCTCGGCCGCTTCCTTGGCTTGAATAAGCATATCAGCCGCTTGTTTTCGCGCGGTAATATCACGAATGATGGCGGTGAATAATGGTTGATCTTCTAAGTGTGCCTCGCTAAACATCATTTCTAGAGGAAAGGTTATACCATCGTGACGCACGCAAGACATTTCATGACTTTGACCAACTAACTTCCCAATAGGTTGATTGCCTACGGAAGGTACCAAATCCGAAATGAACTGACCGACGATCCCATTTTGGGTCCGGTCAAAAATGTTTTCAGCCGCACTGTTGCTCATTTGAATGAGACCATTATCTTCGAGGGTAATTATGCCGTCAGCCGCAGAGTCGATGATTGCTCGAATGCGCACTTCAGAGTCAGCTAGTTTCCGGTTAACGCGCTCTTTTTCTTCTTCATCCGCAGTCATTTTCCGCGACAACTTATGTCCATAGAGAACCACCGCTGAAACCATAATGGCAATGATCGCGGCAATGACATATTCCCATTGGCGCAGTGCATTGGCAGAGGCTGCTTGCTCGATGAACAATTCATGTTGAATGTCGGTCACATTCGAGGCTAAGGTGGCAATGGCAGCGTTCACATCATAAAATCGGTGGTCCATAGTCACCATCCGCTCACCGGCAAGATCCGGGCGGTTTGCTCGAAAATACGAAAAAATATGCTTCGCTTCTTGAAGCATTTTGGCGATGGCGACATCTATATCATCCATATCCTTCAAAAGCAGACTACACCGCTCTGGATCCACATTGGCCCGTAATTCCACGCGGGCTTTATTCATATGTGTGTTGAAAGTACTCAGAGCTTTTTCAAGCCGCGCCGGTTCGCGAATGGTATCCCGCGAGTCAAAGACATCGTTGCCTGGCGCATTGACGGCAGCAGCCAGGCGACCTATTTCCATAAAATTACTCAACCGATCCGACCAATCCTGATTGACTTCGACCGAGCCGGAATAGATACCCATAATTTGGTGATTGAGGCTAAGGCTGAGGGAAACCGTTAAAATATCAAAGACTGCTAAGGCGTAATAGATCAAATGTAATTTAGATCGTTGGGGTTTCGCCTCGAGATTGGAATAGGGTTTTGGCACAGATTTCATCAAGATTTATTGTGAGCAATCAAAAGGGCAAAAGAGTTAACTACTAGCCAAACAGTGCCAATAGCTGATGTATGTGCAACGCGGTCAACATACAACATTACGGCTTTCCAACAGACAACTTGTACGATATACACGCCAGTCCAAAACTCTTCATGAGTATAGGTGGTTATGACTCCTTTAAATTGAGGATCAGTCAAATATTAACCCCTTAGATTTCTTAATTTCCGTAGCCACCAGCAATTTAATTCTGTACCTAAGGGTAATTCAAAACTGGACTATCGCACGGTGTTTTACTTGCCGATTTCTTATTTAATACTACCCAATGCGTTTATACAGTCTGGTATTTAGTATCTTCTCGATCCCAGATTGGTCGATCGCTAAAGGCCAACCCCAGTCAAGCTGGCTCGGGAATTATTAAAATCATAAAAAAAGGTTTCATCATGCCTCTTATAACTAATCAATCCCAAAAAACCCTTTCGACAATTCTATTTTCGCTCGTTTTAATCTTCATTCAAGGATCTTCCGTGGCCCAGGAAACAAGTTCCGACTTATGGAGGGTTTCTCCGCGCAAAGCAAAAATTAAAAATCCGGTTTTGGCCGATGCGTCCTCTTTAACGGCCGGCAAGGATCTGTATCTCCGAGAATGTCAGCAATGCCATGGAGAAAGCGGTAAGGGAGATGGCCCGGTAGCGGCTGCTCTTGGCAATAGGGTAGCCAATCTTACGAGCTCAAAAGTATTGGAGCAATCCGACGGCGCCATTTACACAAAGATCAGGACCGGCAGATCCCCGATGCCCAGTTTTAAAAGTCATCTGTCAAAGGAAGAAATCTGGCATCTCATTAATTTCATTCGTAAGGATCTAAATGCCACAATAAAATTGTCCGAAGCGCAATGATCTAGCATCAAAAATCTTTTTTCATTAATTTTCTTGTTCATTAGGAGAAAATCATGAAATCATTAATAATCTATCCAATTTTTTGGATCGCCATCCTTGGGTTTTGCACTGCTTTCTATGCGCTTAACTTTGTGTCACCCTAAAAGAACGGTCTGGCTGCACTTGGCGACGATACGGCAAAAATACAAAGTAACCAAATAAGATCAACTTGAAACCAATATTGCCGATCCCACACAAAAATTGATGTAGGATCGGCAGAGCATCGTACAAGAATCCCAACAAGATTATTAGCATCACCATACTGGTATTCCCTCCACACCTCCCAAGGATTTCAGAATAATTATCAATAATCTAAAGTAAGTCATTTTACCTATCGAACAAATCGTAGTTTTAGCTACACTTAAGTCGGTTTGAAGAAAATGTTCGAAGTTACAATTTCTTGTCTAATGATTAATGATTATCTAAATCGAATTTTCGCTACGGTCTTACGTTTACTGGCGACGGTTATTGTCTTTTTCGTCGCTGCAACATCCTTTGCAAACGATACGACTGCTCCCAATCCTGACACTCAGGCAGGGGACAAGGCCCACGAAGAACTATTTAGAAAAGCCGAATTTCCATCCGCACAGGAGTGTGGTGGCTGCCATCTACAAATATATCGTGAATGGTCTGTCTCTCGGCATGCTTTTGCTCAAATTAGTCCCACCTTCTTGTCCTACCAAGCGACATTGGTCAAACTGACCAATGGAACTTTGGGTGATTTTTGCGAGCGATGCCACACCCAAGTGGGCATGTTTACCAACGAACCCATTCTCACCAGTAATAGCAACCGAGCAAAGGTACCGATGGAAGGTATTACCTGTGTCGTTTGCCACCGAATTCCTGCGGCTTATGGCAAAATCACCGGCCGCTTCCCACTTGAACCAGGCGATATTAAAAACCCTGTTTACGGCCCCCGAAAAGACGACGAACTGCAACGCGTACTTGCAGCCAACTCGGATCATCCACCCAAAACCCACCGTAAAGCGGGCCTTCTTGATCAGATTTCCCAGCCAGGTTTTTGCGCTCGCTGTCACGATGTACGCTTAGTCAATGGCATTCGTTTTGAAGACCTGTTTAGTGAATACAAGCAAACACCCGCAGCCAAACGGGGAGTAACTTGCCAAGATTGTCATATGGGACCCATCTCCGGTGTCGAATCAGAGTACCCACACGCATCAGCAGCAATTGTCCGAGGCATACCAACCCGGCCTGCTCGGCGTACCAATCATATGTGGCCAGGACCCGACAGTTCCGTGGTACATCCAGGTATCTTTCCCATTAACCCCGAAGCACAGGAATTTGCCACACCATCGGAATGGCTTAGCTTTGATGTCGAAGCCGGATGGGGTACCGATACATTCGAAAAAAATGTACCCGCAGGGAGACAATTTCCCGGCATTTGGGGCGATCCTGACGAACGGTTTGCAGCCCGCGACATCATCGATAAACAACTGGCACTCCTTGCCGAGTATAGAGCGCGTGCCACCACCTTATTACGCAATGGCTACGGTCTGGGTGCGATTAAAATACTTGAATCAAAACGCGATCTCAAATTTGACGTTGAGGTTAAAAATCTAACCGATGGCCACAGTGTGCCAAGCGGGCTGATTGCCGAACGTAATGTATTCCTACAAGTCACCGTAACCGATGCGAACGACACAATTATTTTTCGCTCCGGCGATTTAGACCCGAACGGTGACGTTCGAGACACACATTCGCTTTACGTTCACAATGGCGCCATGCCAAGAGACGAACAACTCTTCAATCTGCGTTCTCCCATCCTGGTACGTACGCTTCACGGTGGAGAGCGTGAACAGGTAATACCGGCCAATTATTCCTTCAATCCATTGATTTATATGCGTCCCTCAGCAACGCCAGCTGTACTCTTTGACGGCATTCGCGACCTTCGTCTACAAAAGAAAGGCATCGAAGCATTGGGGCATCGCTGGGCAAGTTACCATGTCGATTCCAAACGCCTCACCGGCCGAAGGCCATACACGGCAAACATAAAATTGGTAGCAGGCCAACTCCCCCCTCATTTGATCAATGGCATTTCCAGAGTGGGCTTTGAGTATGGACTAAGTGCACGTGATATCGGAGACAAATTAGTGGATCTTTACTACGTACTGTGGGAACGAAAAGTTATTATTGAATAACATGGGTTATAGTAGACGCACGGTTTGGTTACTGTGCTTAGTACTGTTTACAAGCTTGGTATGTAGCAATGCTTTCGCACAAGACCCCCATCCCCAAAGTCATCAGGAGTCTATATCGAAGGCTCAAGATCAAAAGGCAGAAACAACTGTTCCTGAAGGCCGTGATGCCGTCGAATTCTATCCTAGCCCAACGCAATCGGATAATGACCCCTGGCGTTTATCGGACGAGTTCGTGCAATATCCAGTCGATCCAGTGGAGCGTCTTCAACCCGTTCTTGAGATGGGTGATCCTTTTCTCGGTACAGGCCCAATCCAACCAGGTATAAAGACCCCCACAGGTCAAATGCTCCAACCTACATTTTTACTTTTCGGAACATTCCGTAGCGCGTTCCAAAGCTATGAGGACGGCGATGAAAACACCATTGAGTGGAGTAATCGGCTTGATTTGCATGGTGATTTAAAGCTATCGGGAACAGAGCGTCTACTTATTTCAATGCGGCCACTCGATCGAGAGAATGGAAACTATACAGGCTACAATTTCGACCCTAATAAGGATGATGGGTGGCAAGAAGCGTTCAATGGCAGACTGACCCGCCTCTATTTTGAAGGTGATTTCGGTGAAATATTTCCGGGCTTGGATCCCACTGATTCCGGCACATTGGACTTGGGCTTTTCTGTCGGCCGCCAGCCACTACTGGTCCAAGACGGAATTCTGCTGCAAGACATTATTGATACGGTTGGGATAACCCGCAATTCGTTGGTATTCGATGGGGTTTCTAATCTGCGCATAACCGGTGTTTATGGCTGGAACGATATCAATCGCGGCAACAACGATCTACCCGACAATTCCAATGATAACTCGGCACAAATGTTTGGTTTGTTCTCCCAAGCTGATACCGCATGGAATAATACCTTTTGGTTGGACGTCATTTATACTGATGACAAAGGCGATGATAATGCCTGGTATGTGGGGGCTGCCTCGACCCAACGTTTTGGTATGCTAAATTCGACATTCAGGGTAAACGCCTCCATTCCCGAGCACGGAGATACACCCATGGCAAGTGGAGGAGTCCTTCTAATCTCGCAACTGTCCACCACAGTGCATAGTACCGACAATCTCGCTTATTTCAACACATTCTGGAATATCGACCAGTTTTCATCGGCTGCGCGTGGCCGCGATCAAGGAAGTCCAATCGCAAACCTCGGCATCCTATATTCCCCGGTCGGTATGGGTCGATATGCCGTGCCTCTCGGTCAGCCAATCGACGATACCGTCGGTGTAACTCTTGGCTATCAGATGTTTTTCGATGGCATCAGTAGTCAATTGATCCTGGAACTCGGCGCCCGTGCAAGCACCAAAAGCCAGAGAGAGGAGGATGTTCTAGGATTTGGTGCCCGCTATCAGCGCGCTATCGGAAAACACCATGTATTACGACTAGACTCTTTTGCGGCAGGTCAAGAAGGAAATAGTCCTGCTTATGGACTGCGGACCGAATGGATGATTAAATTCTAAGGCAAAAGGGAGGAAATACTGGCATCACCTTAAAATGACTGAAAAACGTAGAAATAAAAAAGCCTAATGGGAAAAAAAACCGATATTTTGCTCGACTGGGGCAATCAACGTTTCCCGCTCTCAAAAGTTTGGGACGAGCATTTAGCGAAATACTATGCTCCTAAAAACTTTAACTTCTGGTGGTACTTCGGATCACTCTCTATGTTGGTGCTAGCCCTTCAAATCGTCACCGGTATTTGGCTTACCATGTACTACAAACCCGACGCAAAATTAGCCTTCGATTCGGTCGAATACATTATGCGAGACGTAAATTGGGGATGGTTAATCCGATATCTTCATTCGACCGGGGCATCAGCATTCTTTATCGTCGTTTACCTGCACATGTTTCGTGGATTGATCTACGGCTCCTTTAAAAAACCTCGTGAGCTGGTCTGGATTCTCGGTATGTTCATTTTTTTCTGCCTTATGGCGGAAGCCTTTATGGGCTATTTATTGCCGTGGGGACAAATGTCATTTTGGGGCGCACAGGTTATTATCTCTCTGTTTAGCGCAATCCCCTATTTCGGTGAAGATTTAACATTGTGGATCCGGGGTGACTATGTTATCGCCGATGCCACATTGAATCGCTTTTTTGCCTTTCATGTCATTGCTGTACCCTTGGCCATCTTGCTACTGGTATTCCTACATATCGTGGCATTACACCAAGTCGGGTCAAACAATCCAGACGGCGTCGATATTAAACAATCAAAAGATCCGAATACCGGCATTCCGCTGGATGGCATCCCATTTCATCCCTATTACAGCGTCAAGGATCTGGTCGGGGTAGCCCTGTTTATGATTGTGTTTGCCACGATTGTATTTTATATTCCGGACATGGGCGGCTACTTTTTGGAACATGCCAATTTTATCCCCGCAGACCCTTTAAAAACCCCCGAACACATCGCACCCGTTTGGTATTTTACCCCCTACTATGCCATGCTCCGTGCAATACCTGATAAGCTGGGCGGGGTCATTGTTATGGGTGCTTCGATCTTTGTACTGTTTATTCTACCGTGGCTAGACCGCAGCGAAGTGAAATCGATTCGTTACCGTGGAATCTTATACAAAGCGATCGTATTTCTCTTCGTAGTAAGTTTTTTGGCCTTAGGCTATCTCGGCACGCAACCCGCTACACCAAGTGCAGTTGTGTTTGCCAGGATCTTTACCACACTCTATTTTGCCTTCTTTCTCTTGATGCCGATTTATTCAAAAAGAGACAAAACCAAACCCGTACCGAATCGACTAACTTTCCGTGGTTAATAGGCACCTAAAGCCTTAAATAACCGACAATCAGGGTTGGTTAAAAATGACCGATAGCTGCGGTGCAAGTACCTGGCAGAACCCATTATGCCACTGCACCTGCCCTTGCTTTCGAAAATTAAATTTCACCCATCCTATCGGTTATTTAAGACTTAAAGTACTAAGCCGTACCCATTAGGTAAATATCCTAATACTGAACAAAGGACACCATACTGGGATTGTCAAAACACCCATTCAGCATTCCGACCCATAGAAGGGCCGGAATGCTGTCCATTGAGCCACGATTCAACTGCGAAACAATCTGCTACTTGCTAGCTAATCATCATCGTCCCTGCTTTCGCGTCTACGCCGTCTTCTCTGTTGTCTCCTCTCCTTTTTCGAACGACGGGCCGATTGATCTACCGATTGTATCTGCGACGATCGTTGCTCAGCCTCAGCCTCATCATCTCCATCCGAATCTTCCCCTTCATTCCAAACCGGACCATGGCAAGACAAACACGAAGGACCTGTACCCCCTCGCAGGTTAGCCCCATGACATGAGGTACACCCATCGTCAAACGGGGTATCTTTATCGGAAGCATGGCGTACTCCGTCTTCAGAGTCATTGTGCGCTCGCCCCAAAAATCGATCAATGACACTACTGGGCATAGTGAAATTCGCTGCTCTATTGCCAATGTTGGTTTCATTATCATCGTCGCTCGAATCGTCATCATCTTCCCAAACTGAACCATGGCAAGAAAAACACGAAGGAGCCTCAACACCACCCGGCAGATTTCCTCCTCTCAATTGATCACCATGGCATGATGCGCAGTCCACGTATGGATTATCCTTATCGGAAGCATGGGGTATTCCGTCTTCAAAATCATTGTGCACTTTCCCAAAATATTTATCACTGACACCACTAGGCGCGTTATTATTAACTAATTCATTGCCAATAATACTGCTGCCAATTTCTTCAGAAAGGGGTTGATCGAAAACCCGATCAGCACACACCGGATCGTTGACCATTATCGCCGCATCCATGTATAGCAAGACCGTATTGCACATCACTTTGCTGGACAAACTTAATTGGAAAAATCCATTAGAATCGGGAGACACTTCAAAGGGCATTTGGCCTGTACCACCCATCATCGAATAGAACTCCACGTTTTGGTTTGCCCCAAAACCGCGTGTAGTCGCCACATCGGCATCGAAGGAAAAGATCCCAGCCGCATCAAGCTGGTTAAATACCTGGCCACTTACTCCAAGCTTTTTCCGCTCAGGATCGTAAACAGTTGTAAGTGGCGCGAAGGCGACTGGAGAGCCAATACCGACACTTCCTTCCGGCGTAATCGCCTCAACGACGGTAATATTAAATGTCTCAGAATCTCGAGCCATACTGTTGTCTTCAACAACAACGGTTACGCTAAATTGTCCAAGCACCTGTGCAGTACCCACAATTTCACCAATATTCCCATCTTGGATTAAATCCCAATCATTAGGTAATCCCATGACTGAAATAGTTAATTTATCCTCAACATTTGGATCGGAAACCATTATAGGCACGGAAATCTGCCGACCTATCTGAAATAACTGATTACCAATGTTACTCAACATAGGATTTGAGTTGTCACCTGGATTCCTAGGCTGAGGTAAGGGCTGAACCGGGCTAATAACAACAGGTTGGGGCAATGCGACTACAGGGGGCGGGCAAAAAAACTCAAAATTATTATTATCCATTTGTTTTTTGCCATCGGTTGCTTTTTTGCCAAAAAAGTCCACTGGGTCGTGACAAGTATTGCAAACATCATTTGCATTGTTAAATTTTCCAGGATCTATATTCTTACAGGCATTGAATATTAAATTTCCGTAAGAAGTCTTGGCGAAAACAGTATCTGACAGACCCAAAATTGAAAGAAGAATGACACTGCAATAAATTGAAAACCTAAAAATTCGGTTAGTCTTTTTCATGGCTACTCCAGTTCCAATTCCTATCTCCCACTGGTCGTCGCCCAGCTGATATCGTTTCGATAGGATTATCGATTAAAATTAAAAAGACTCTGACTCACATTGAATGGGCAGCCCAAATTCCTTTCAAGTTTTGTATTGAGGACAAGTATTACTGTGGTCCAACTTCATACACTCAAGCGCCTAAGCTTTATGTATCTTGCCACCACACACCTTTTTAGTGTCGCGTAACAGAACTTTTTAGAAATCTGGTTTAATCAGCAAAGACCCATGCGGTCAAAGTGATAAAGAGTGTACAAAGGTGGGAGGCCCAAAAACGTGACCGAAGACACACATGGGTGACAAAAATTGTCAGAAAATGTCGTTCCGTGACGATAACCACAATTTCCGAATTAAATAAAAAGTCGATCTCTTCGACTCGTAAATAGTCTGTTAGGAAATTAACAGCCAAGTTCATCTCACGGCATCAATGCCCCGCCCGTCAGGCTAATGGGTAGTTGTGCAGAAACGCTCCTGGCATTCTTGTGATACTGCTGTGGATAAAAATAGAGGTGACTGGCTCGTTATCCTTCAACTTCATCCTCTTCTTCGTGAATGCTAGGCCATGCCACTAAAACAGCTTGGACCAAGGTCGCTAAAGGAATGGCAAAAAATACCCCCCAAAACCCCCATAGCCCTCCGAAAAACAATATTGCGACAATAATAGCGACGGGGTGAAGACCAACCACCTCGGAAAACAACAAAGGGACTAAAAGTGCACCATCTAGGGTTTGGACAATGGCATAGGATGCCGTGATCCAAGCGAAACCCTCGTTCAATCCCCACTGAAAATAAGCAACGATTAACACAGGAAAAGTAACCAATGTAGCCCCAACATAAGGGATAATTACCGATAAGCCCATCAAAACGCTGAGTAATAATGAATAATTTAAGCCTTGCGATGCAAAAACAATGTAGCTCACAAATCCTAAAATCAAAACTTCCAAAAACTTTCCACGCACATAGTTGCCAATTTGTATATCGACCTCTCTCCATACCCTGGCCGATAAGTGGCTCTCCCGAGGAAGATATTGAACAAGCCAGTATATAATTTTGTCCTTATCTTTAAGGAAGAAAAAGATCAAAAGTGGGACCAATATTAAATAAACGGTCAAGGTAATCAGGCTAACTAACGATGCAGCTGAAGTTGATAACAAACCTTTTCCATAGTCGATCAATTCTTGACTAATCGCATTCCCAATATCATTGATTTGCTGGGCATTAATAATATTGGGATACTTTTTCGGCAATTCCGCAAGTAAACCCTGAACCCGGTTAACCATATTTGGAGTCTGTTGCACGAATTCAGCTATTTGTTGGGATAAAAGCGGCAACAAAGTAATCAGGATGAAAACCACGAACGCAAAGAAAATCGAATAAACGATCAGAACGGATGTCATTCGGGATAAGAGGGTCCTTTGCCCCACAGTAACGATACCTTCCAGTAGATAAGCAATCACTCCAGCAGCAAATACCGGTAAAAGCATGTCAGATAAGGTTAGGACAAAAACCGAACCCACAACCAGCAGAACTGCTAGCGAAGTCGCCTGGGGATTAGGAAGAACTCGTTTAAACCAGTCAAGAAAAAATTGAAGATTACTATTTCTAGTTTTTTTACCCATTTTTTTTAGTATTTTTCTAAACAGATCATACTTAGGGGGCTGACCACTTTTACAACTGCCCATACTACTACAATCGATATCAACCATAAAAACTTCGGTCGAAAGATACATTTTTCAATAGTTTCAAACAAACCAATTGGAAATCTAAACCGGATATTTCTAACACCGGAACCTTATACGCGATCTCCAGCCCTCGCACGGATACCGCCCCACCAAAACCTATAAAAACAAAAACTATTCACAGAATATACACATTTTACCCACCGAGTTAACCACAGCATATTGTACTTGACTAAGTGTCGAAGTACAGTTTATAGTGTTTTGCGCTTATTTACACGTCGAACCTTTCCCTGGAGGAATCATTTGGAAACCCTATCTGCTGCCCTTACAAAACCGTCGGCCAACGCGATCAAAACTAGCGTCGCATCGGAAACAGAATTACATGCTGTAGCCCCCGGTGCAGTCCATGTTATACGTCGAAATGGAAAAGTGACACACTTCGACGCCGATAAAATATCCGTGGCCATCACTAAAGCTTTTCTTGCTGTAGAGGGAGGTAACGCAGCTGCCAGCAGTCGTATACATGATGCCGTTAGCGGGCTGGTACAACAGATTGTTAAAGCTCTTACTCGGCGTTTGCCTAGTGGTGGATCAATTCACATCGAAGATGTCCAGGATCAAGTCGAACTCGCGTTAATGCGCGGAGGTTATCAAAAAGTCGCGCGATCCTATGTCCTTTATCGGGAAGAACGCTCTCGTTTACGTAACGAAACGGCTGTTGATTCAACCGAACAGGATAAAAACATTAAGGTCACATTGGCGGACGGTAGCCAGGCACCACTCAATCTTAACAAGCTTCGTAACATCACTGACGAAGCTTGTTGGGCATTAGAAGGTGTTGACAGCAAAGAAATACTGGAAGAAATGCAGAAAAATCTGTTTGACGGTGTACCGGAAAAAGACGTCATTCCCACACTCATCATGGGTGCGCGCACCCAGATCGAAAAAGAACCCAATTTTAGCTATGCAACCGCCCGTTTGCTGCTCGTTCAGTTAAGGCAAGAAGCCCTTGAATTCCTCGGGAATGGTCCATCCGAAGCAACGCACGGTGATATGAAGGATCGATATGCAGAATATTTTGTCGACTACATAAAACAAGCGTGCGAATTCGGATTATTGGATCGTACTCTACGCCAATTTGATTTAACACGCTTAGGAAAAGCCTTAGATGCTGAACGGGATCTTAATTTCACCTATCTTGGGTTGCAAACCCTGTATGATCGATACTTCATCCATCATAGCGAGACACGGTTCGAATTACCTCAGGCTTTCTTTATGCGGGTTTCTATGGGATTGGCTATTAACGAAATTAATCGTGAAGAGCGGGCGATCGAGTTTTATAACCTGCTTTCGAATTTCGATTTTATGAGTTCCACACCGACACTTTTCAATTCAGGCACACTCAGGCCACAACTTTCTTCCTGCTATTTGACTACTGTGCCCGACGATTTAGATGGCATTTTCAATGCGATAAAAGACGATGCTTTGCTATCAAAATTCGCGGGTGGATTGGGCAATGACTGGACTCGTGTTCGTGCACTGGGTGCCCATATTAAAGGAACAAATGGTAAATCCCAAGGCGTTGTGCCGTTTTTGAAAGTTGCCAATGATACTGCTGTCGCCGTCAACCAAGGTGGAAAACGCAAAGGTGCGATGTGTGGTTATCTGGAAACCTGGCACCTGGATATCGAAGAATTTTTAGAGCTCCGAAAAAATACTGGGGATGATCGCCGTCGCACCCACGACATGAACACGGCGAATTGGGTACCCGATCTGTTTATGAAACGTGTTGCCGAAGAAAAGGAATGGACGTTGTTTTCACCGGATGACACACCGGATTTGCACGAGCTTTATGGCGACCAATTCGAAAAAGCCTTCGTCGCTTATGAAGAAAAAGCAGATAAGGGAGAATTCAAACTTTTCAAACGTATTCCGGCAATCGATCTTTGGCGCAAAATGCTCAGTATGTTGTTCGAAACTGGTCATCCCTGGATTACGTTTAAAGACCCCTGCAACCTCCGCTCGCCACAACAACATACCGGTGTTGTCCATAGCTCCAACCTATGCACTGAAATCACCTTAAATACATCGGATCCGGAAATAGCTGTTTGTAATCTTGGTTCGGTCAACTTAGCGGCCCACATGGACGAAAACGGTCTCAATCTGGATAAACTGGAGCGAACCATTGCTACGGCCATGCGCATGCTCGACAACGTCATTGATTATAACTATTACAGTGTTCCACAGGCTCGAAATTCCAATTTGCGCCATCGACCGGTTGGCCTGGGCATAATGGGGTTTCAAGATGCACTGTACAAAAACAGCTGTATTTATGGTTCGGAGGAAGCTGTAGAATTTGCCGATCGGACCATGGAATCGGTGAGTTACTTCGCTATAAAAGCATCCACCGATTTAGCAGAGGAACGGGGCGTATACTCCTCATTCACAGATTCATTGTGGCACAAGGGTGTTCTACCCATTGACTCGATCGAGTATCTACAAAACAACCGAGGCCAATACCTACAAGTTGATCGCTCGAAAACACTCGACTGGGATAGGCTTCGCGAGCGCGTCAAATTGGTGGGCATGCGAAACTCCAACACTATGGCTATTGCACCCACTGCGACTATTGCCAATATTTGTGGAGTATCGCAATCGATAGAACCCACTTATCAGAACCTGTTCGTCAAATCTAACCTTTCTGGTGAATTCACCGTGGTCAATCCGTACCTGGTCCAAGATCTTAAAAGATTGAACCTTTGGGACGAAGTGATGATTAATGACCTCAAATATTACGATGGCAGCGTACAAAATATCGAACGAATCCCCACAGAGCTTAAACAGATATACGCTACCGCCTTTGAAATCGATCCTCGCTGGCTAGTGGAAGCAGCCTCCCGCCGGCAGAAATGGATCGATCAAGGTCAGTCACTTAACCTTTACATGGCCGAACCCAATGGCAAAAAGCTCGATACTCTATATAAACTGGCTTGGCTTCGGGGTTTGAAAACAACTTATTACCTAAGAAGTATGGGAGCGACTCAGGTGGAAAAAAGTACCCTTGCCGATGGCCGGCTAAATGCGGTACAAAACGGTTTTGATACTGAGAACCCTGTCTACAACACTCAGGAGACAGATTCAGCAGATAATTCGGCTGCTAAATTCTGCTCGATTTTGGACCCGGAATGCGAAGCATGTCAGTAGGTGAAAATATGATAAATTGGGACGATCCACTCACGACTCTAAACAAAAACCCTGAAAACGTTTCGGCGCCCCCCCCGTCGCTAACCTCTAACGAGAATCTTGATGATAATAATGATTCAATACCGAGTGTTAGTCATGTCTCTTCGGTTAACCCCAACCCTATAACACCGGGTTCTATTCTCGATGATTCCGATTCTACTTCGAATAATCAATTTAGCAGGGGAATCCATTCGCCAGAAAAACAACATGCTAATACCGGTCTAGAAAATATTGAAATGGGAGCATCCCGCATTCGAGTGGATGATAAGAAAATTATTAATTGCCGCGCCGATCTAAACCAATTGGTTCCATTTAAATATGATTGGGCCTGGCAAAAATATCTGGATGGCTGTGCTAATCACTGGATGCCCCAGGAAATCAACATGACCGCAGACATTGCTTTATGGAAAGACCCCATGGGTCTGACCGAAGATGAACGTACTATTATCATGCGTAACCTTGGGTTTTTCTCTACTGCCGATTCATTGGTCGCCAATAATTTGGTATTGGCCGTTTATCGTCATATTACCAACCCTGAATGCCGCCAATATCTGTTGAAACAAGCCTTCGAAGAAGCTGTCCATACCCATGCCTACCAATATGTGGTGGAGTCCCTTGGTATGAACCAGGGAGAAGTCTTTAATATGTACCGCGAAGTTCCAGCCGTCGCGCGCAAAGCCGAATGGGCCCTACCTTTTACCCAACATCTTAGTGATCCCACCTTCCAAACCGGCACACCGGAAAATGACCAGAAACTGCTGCGTGAACTCATAGCCTTTTACGTCATCTTCGAAGGTATCTTTTTCTATGTCGGTTTTGTTCAAGTCCTCTCCTTAGGGCGTCGCAATAAAATGACGGGTACCGCCGAGCAGTTTCAATACATTTTGCGTGATGAATCTATGCATATGAACTTCGGCATTGACGTCATCAACCAGATTAAAATCGAGAATCCCCATCTATGGTCTGAAACGTTCAAACAGGAAATGGCTCAACTGATTCGCGAAGCAGTCGATATCGAAACTCAATACGCCTACGATACCATGCCTAGAGGGATTCTCGGTCTTAACGCAGCGATGTTTAAGGAATACTTACAGTTCATCGCCAATCGCCGATGTGCCCAGATTGGCCTACCCGAACAATATTCCAGTGTCAGTAATCCTTTTCCCTGGATGAGTGAAGTTTTGGACCTAAATAAAGAGAAAAACTTTTTTGAAACTCGGGTTACCGAATACCAAACTGGTGGAGCTTTAAGTTGGGATTAAAATTTTGGATTTCAACTTTGGAATAAATACCCTGTGAAAAAAAGTTGGCAATAATTATCACTTGCTTGTTTATTTGACGGCGTATAGGAGGCTGTCCGAATAATTGTTATTCGTGACCAGCCTCTTTCTTTTTTAGATAACTTTTGCATCGTCACGTTGTGCTGGGTGCTCAACGTACGGCAAAGTATAGTTCCGTGTCCAAACCTACACGTACTTTGCCAACATGCACACTTATAGCCCCTTGCGACAAAGGTTGTGAGAAACGCGGATTAGTTCAACAAAATTATTAAATCAGAACTTGCATAATTTTATACACGGTAATAGTGTACACTGTCTATGTGCTAGTTAGATAGAGAAATAGCATTATGAAAAACATAACATTAAGCGCGGACGAACATCTTATAGCGGCTGCGCGTCAACGAGCCATCGCCGAGCACACCACCTTAAACGAACAGTTTCGTCTTTGGTTAGAAGATTATGTCCGGCGTAAGCAACAGGCTGATGCCGCAATGGAGACCATCAAAGCGCTACAAACCAGTATTTCCACTGAGGGCCGCAAATTTACCCGGGATGACATGAATGAGCGTTGACAGCTTTATCGATTCAAATGTCATTGTTTACCTTTTCGACAAAATTGATACCAACAAACACCAATGTGCGGAAAATCTGCTTCAACGAACTCTGGAACTGGGAACCGGTTGTATCAGTTACCAGGTCGTCCAGGAAACAATTAATGTAATTACCCGAAAGCTCAATGCAACAACAGATGAAGCACGACAATTACTCGATCGTGTTCTAATACCATTGTGGCATGTTAATCCGACCCAGATGCTATATCGACGTGGTCTCGATCTTCAGGCCCGCTACCAATTCAGCTTTTACGATTCCCTCATCGTTGCTGCTGCTCTCGAAGCTGGATGTAATACACTCTACAGTGAAGATCTGCAGCATGGTCAAAAAATTGAGGGACGACTGACCATCGAAAATCCGTTTAGTGAGTAGTGGTAGGAGACAACTCGGTGCAGGAAAAAAAAGAGTTAATTTTAGAAGCATCGGGTCTTAATATCGGTGCTTTTGGCAATATGACATTCGACCAATGCAGGGGTTGGAATTGTAGAAATGGATGAAATGCACACGGATATTGGCGTCAAAAAACTATTGCTGGATCTGAATTGCTTTAACAGGGACATTGTAAGCCCATACCTTCTAACTCGACCGCTTTGTGATCGAGTTAGAAGATTACTGGATTTTTAGTAGTTTTTTATTTTGAAAATAGTTTTATTTAGGTGAAAAAGTGGCTCGTAAGATAGGGATACCATTTTTCATTATCGAAATCATATCTCCACTACCAATTTCTACGGTCTCATCAAGTAAAAATATACTGGGATCATCCATTCGGAGTCTGTCTCTACAGCTGTAATCTAGCATATTAATTCCTTCCCCTTGACATAAAAGAGTCATGACATCATTGCGGATATGGTAGGTAGCGATGACATCTTCATCCACAACTTGCAACAACTGATCTTCCTTTATACACTCAACGTCGACTCGACCCTCGTTGTTTTTCTTTCTATACTTGACTCTACAATCATCAATGGGCTTGTTTATACCTTCCTGGCTTAAATCTCCTCTTAACCTAATTCTGTCATTACCACCGTCCCGACCACGATTTCCATTATCATCATCACAGCTTTTTGCAACAACACCACCACTAACCACCATTAACGCAACGATTGTACTGATCAATATATTTTTCATAATATTCACCTAATCTATTAAGAGTTAACAAAAATAAGAGTGACCAGTTAAGGGTACTAAGGTGGGCCAGATTTATCTGTTAACACATCGACATTTTGGTGAACTAAGTGACCAACAGTGTCAGACTTTGACACTTGAGGACTTTAAATCAGTCGGTGTCACGACATATTATTCACCGATAGAAATAGTGAAAATGTTTAATGTAGTTGATCGAATACTTGGAGAAAAATCCGGCAAAATCCAGCATCAACATTAATAAGGAATAACGAGGTTAACTGCTAACTAACCGAATATTTGGACTTATGTAGTAAGACGTGCGCGATTCGAACGCGAATTATAACTAAAAGCTGCATGACGAAGCGCCACCTAACTCATTGTAAAATAATTTATTATTCATTATTTGCCCGCGCAGTATAAAGGCATATATACGAATAGAACAAATTTAGAGCAATGCATAAATAACCGATCGGTAACGTTTCAGAAAGCAAACGAAAAAACCGGCACAGATCTATTTTACAAAGAGACACCGCAACACCAGCCATACATCAACAGCCTGATAAACCAGGTCGACTGTGACATCACCCCGATCGCATACCCCGCGGGGTTATCATTAGTCACTACATTGCAACCGGCACCACTACATTAATCTTGGGAAATCCCAAATTAATTCGAGATTGTTCAGGATCACTAACATCAAACCCAAAGTTGGTACGCAAAACCAGAGTGCTCCAAAAACCAAATATATTAATACTTATTAATCAATAGCTTAAATGGAGCGGGTGATGGGAATCGAACCCACGTCTCTAGCTTGGGAAGCTAGGGTAATAACCATTATACGACACCCGCGTACAGCGATTATAGCAATTTTCAGAATCCAAAACTGTTTTCCCGCGAAGCATTCAAATAAGCCGGTATAATAGTATTTTCAACAAAATCTCACGCAAATAAACGCATTGATTCATATAGGAAAAACTATGAATACATTGATAAAACTAGCCTTATCCCTCGTAGCTTTTGTCGTTTTACTGATCCTCGTTGCGGTAATAGTCATTCCACTCTTCATCGATCCAAACGATTATAAGCCTCAAATAGCCGCTTTAGTCAAACAGCACACAGCTCGTGAAGTCGAAATCGAAGGCGATTTAAACCTTTCTGTATTTCCATGGATTGGCATAGAAACCGGTAGAATCAGTTTGGGAAACGCACCCGGTTTTGGTGAACGTCCATTTGCGGACATCGAACACACCCAGATAAAGGTCAAACTATTACCGCTCCTATCTAAAAAAATTGAAGTCAGCCGTATTGTTGTACAGGGCCTCATTCTTAACCTGGCTCGAAATAAAAACGGTGTATCAAACTGGGACGATTTGACATCCAAATCTAAAAACAAATCAGGGCAAGAATCTCCGAAACAACAAAAAAGCTCAAAATCGGAGGAGAAAGACTCTACCCCTGCTAACCTGGTTATTGGCGGAATAGCCGTGCAGGATGCCAATATTGTATGGAATGACCAGTCCACAACGCAGCATGTCGAAATATCCAATTTGGATTTTATCCTAGATCAACTCAAATTTGATCAACCGGTCGACTTTGATTTAGGTTTTATTTTGAAAAACAAGGAACCTGACTTGACCGAAAAATTGAATCTTTCTGGCAACGTTAGCATGAATGCATCCTTCGACCTTTTCAAATTAGGTAGTATAAAATTAATCTCCAAAACTGAAGGGAAAAGCGTTCCGGGTGGATTACTGGAGATTGTCCTAATGGTTTCCGGTGATGTTAACCTGAAGAATCAAACTACTCGCATTGAGGAATTAAGATTCAACGCAAAGAACTTTAACGTCACCGGTGAACTAAAAGGGGAAAATATTCTCGACGCGCCGTCAATCACAGGACATATGGTAATCGCTCAATTCAGTCCCCGTAAACTTTTAAAGTCTCTCGACTTCGAAGTCCCTATTACCCAAGATAAAAATACCTTACAAAAACTGCAATCTGACTTTCAGCTTAAAGCAACAAATGAAATTCTCGAACTAAATAATCTCTCAATTCTGCTAGATGATACAACGGTCAATGGACAAACTAGGATCGTGGATTTTTCGAATCCTGGTATCGCTTTTAATTTTGAAATAGACGCCATAAATGCTGATCGGTATTTACCCCCGAAAAAAGAAACCGATCCACCACCCTCATCTAATACACAAAAAACATCGCCTTCATCGATTCCTGCGGATAAACCGGTAGATTTGCCTCTCGAGACCCTTCGTACCCTCAACCTCCAAGGCAAAGTTAAAATTTCCCAATTAACCCTTAAAGGACTGAAAGCCCAAGGAGTTGAGTTCGATATTAAAGGAAAAAACGGATTAATAGCGTCAAAACAATCCGTTACTAATCTTTATCACGGTAATTACCAGGGCAGTCTACAAATCGATGCCCGAACAGATCTTCCAAAATTGGCTTTAACCGAATCGCTGTCCAATGTTTCGGTCGAACCCCTGTTACGTGATGCTACTGGAAAAACGCCTATTTCAGGTACATTGGAATTTTCTGCTCAACTCAGTGGGAGAGGCCGCCATACCGATGCGATCAAATCATCACTCAATGGCACCATCAATGCCCTATTTACCGATGGAGCGATTCAGGGAATCAACCTTATTAAAATGATACGTACAGCAAAAACTTTGCTCAAGAAACAACCCACGCAAATTGAGAGTAACACCGACAAAACCGAATTTTCGGAGTTAAAACTAAGCTCCAACGTAAATAAAGGCGTAGTGAATACCCATGAACTTATCTTAAAAAGCCCTTTACTTAGGGTGACTGGCTCAGGTACTGCCAATCTAATAAGTGAAGAGATCGATTATCGAATCGCCACCAAACTCGTTGGGTCATTAGATGGTCAAGGTGGTGCTGAAATAAAAGACCTGAAAGGAATCCCAATTGGCGTCAATATCAAAGGCTCTATTTCCAAACCTTCCTTTAGCCTTGATCTCGCCACAAGCCTCACTCCCAAACAAAAAGAAAAAATCGAGAAGAAAAAACAGAAATTGCTTGATAAATTAGACAAAAAACTTGGCCCAGGCACAAGCGATTTGCTTAAACAGTTTTTTTAATCAATGTTAGAGGCTAACAAGTTAAAAGTGATATTGGCTGAAAACCTCCCGATTTAGCCCATATTTCATCGTTTTAACATTAATACTCTTTAATCAGACATCCTTTAAATCGTATCGATTCGACAATTTTCGATAATCATTTAATCAACTATTGCCGAATATTTCCAACTACCCGCGTTTCTCACCCTTTTTGAGTACAAAACTACAATGCCCTAGCGCGCTGTAGTTATTGTTTGAAAAACCCTCTAAGTCATAACTTCTAGTTCACCTTTGAGCGAGAAATCGCTTGCGAAGTGTTTGTCACCAAAAGTTTTCTCCACGATCACTCTGATAAATTCAATCTAAATCTCCTCTCCTTTTTTGATGGAGCTCACATTCCACGGATGGACCTCAATCTCATTCCACAAAAGTACGCAGTCGTTCACAAAACAAATCTCATGATTCACGTATAAATTCACCTACAGAAAACACAGCCGTCATTATTTTCAATATAAAGGAGAAATAAATGAATATCTCTTACAGATTTCCCAAGCCCATTATTACGCTGCTTATGCAATCTATGGTCATCATAGTAGCAGCGGTCTTATGGGCCCCAAATGCAATGGCAAAACCAGAATACTTTACTACGGGTTGTGCCGGCTGCCATGGAAATGCCGCCATCGCCGCAGGCTTAAAAACAATAGTACTAGATCCAATCGATGGGCAAACCACCTGTGTTTCCTGTCATTCACACGCCACAACAGACAGTCCCCCGTCTCCAAACTCAAACACACCTGTGACGATGTCAGCGCAACCTCAACAGCAGATTGTTAAACCCGGGGCTGCGTTGAAAGTCGATATCACCGGCGGTAATATCGGATTCCCTCGAAATGGCAATGTCCGATTGAGATTATATGATGCTGCTGGCGCCCTATTGAGCGATGGACACGGTTCCCTTGGTGCAGAAAAACAACCGGGAGTCACTATCGATGCTACAGCTCCGGCAACAATTGGGCAAGTCAACTGGCAAGCGGCTTGGCTTGGTAATACACTAGTACCGGCAACTGCCAATCTTGTTACCACAACTTGGCCAGTGGAACCTGCTGCAATAAACACTGGCCACGGCGAACAGCGGGTTGATTTCTCATTTTATGTATGTGAAGACAACGATGGCGATACTTTTTATTCAGCCACCTGTGTCGCACCAGGAATTACCCTTGACTGTGATGATGCTGATGCTACCAAAACCACAGTCTGTCCCGTTAATGCCCCTCCGACCGCAAATGCTGGTGCCGACCAAACTGTAGCCGAAAATAGCACTGTTAACCTGGACGGTAGCCTATCCACTGATGCAGAAACGGCTGTTTTGACATTCAATTGGACTATTGCGACGAAACCGGCAAACAGTGCCGCTGTATTGTCCGATGCCACATCAGCAACACCAAGCTTCGTCGCTGATGCACCGGGTTCATACTCAATCCAACTTATAGTTAACGATGGAACTGTGGACAGTGCTGCCGATACTGTAACTATCGTTTCGAATGCAAAACCCACAGCCAATGCGGGTAACCCACAAACGGCTGCTGTAGGGGGCACAGTAAATTTAAATGGCAACGGATCATCTGACCCGGAAGCCGATAATTTGACTTTCGATTGGTCTATTGTAGCGGCACCAGCAGGCAGTATTGCAGCAGTGTCAGACTCAACTTCGGCCACTCCGAATTTTATCCCCGATGTTGCTGGATTGTATTCCGTCCAATTAATAGTTAATGATGGTTTACAAAATAGTTCCCCAAATAGTGTGGCGATAACTGCTGAATTAGCTAACATTAAACCTGTTGCCAATGCCGGTATTAACCGAAATGTTACCCAAGGTACTCTGGTCATACTCGATGGAAGCTTATCTAGTGATACAGATGGTCCAGTTACACCATTAACATACAGTTGGACAGTCACATCGATACCCGCCGGCAGCACCGCAGTACTGTCCAACCCTGCCGTCGTCATGCCAACTTTTACAGCTGATTTGGTAGGTGACTATGTCTTTGGACTTGTCGTCAACGATGGCATGGATCCCAGTGATTCAAGTAGTGTCACTATTACAGTAGGAGCGGGTAATGCTATACCTATAGCGAACGCTGGAATGGACATGGCGGTATTTGTAAATGAACTCGTTACATTAGATGGTAGTGGATCTACCGATGCCGACGGTGACGCTCTAACCTACAACTGGGAGATCACATCATCGCCAATTAACAGTGCGGCCGCCTTATCTGATGCTACCGTTGTGGGACCGACCTTTACCCCCGATTTGGTGGGTCCATACGAAATCACACTGATCGTCAATGATGGTACTGTTGACAGTGAGTCAAATACAGTCACGATCACGGCAGGCCTAGTCAATACCAAACCCGTGGCCAATGCCGGCGCGGATCAGGCAGTCCTTGAAGGTGCTCCGGCCGTCTTGGATGGCAGTGGATCATCCGATGCGAATAATGACCCCCTAACCTACACCTGGATGATTATGGCGTCTCCGGAAGGGAGTAACGCAGCACTATCCGACTCCACTGTGGTCATGCCTTCCTTAACAACCGATATGCCTGGTGCCCATGTGGTCGCACTTGTTGTGAACGATGGAACGGATGACAGTGAAGCGGATACCGTTACGGTCATGGTCGGCGGGCAAAATACGGCTCCTGTAGCCAATGCCGGCATGAGTCAGACCGTTGTCGAAGGTGATAACGCCATGGTGGACGGCAGCGGATCAGTTGACGTAGATGGGAATGCTTTGACATTTAGTTGGTCAATCACCTCATCACCGGTAAATGATCCTAATCCAATGCTAACCAATCCGGATACGGCAACGCCAACTTTTCCCGCCAATGTAACCGGTACTTACATACTCCAACTTATCGTCAATGACGGATTCGTGGACAGTGAACCGACAACAGTGACGGTTATGGTAGGCGACGGTAATATCCCACCAGTGGCCAATGCCGGACCTGACCAAGCAGTATTCTCAGACGATACTGTAGCTTTAGATGGCAGCGCATCCACCGATGCCAACGGTAACCCGCTGACCTATAGTTGGACGATTACATCCATTCCCCCAGGAAGCGTCCTGCCAGTATTGTCCGATGTGACATTAGTCAAACCAAGCTTTGTTGCTACTGCTATCGGCGACTATATCACGCAACTTACTGTCAATGACGGAAAAGCCGACAGCATGGTCGATACTGTGATCATCAGTGTCGATGCAGCAAACGTCAAGCCTGTCTCCAATGCCGGGCCTGATCAGGCTGGGACCGTAGATGTCGAATTCACCCTGGATGGAAGTGGTAGTTCGGATGCAGACCTCGATACCCTGGCGTTCAACTGGAGTTTCACCAAGGTACCACAGGGTAGTGAAACACCGCTATTCTCTGATCCAATGGCGGAAATGCCGAGCTTTGTCCCAAATGCTATCGGTGAATACGTCGCCCAACTCATCGTTAACGATGGAATGGAGGATAGTGATGCGGATACGGTAATCATCAACGTCGAAATCGGTAATACAAGACCGCTAGCCGATGCTGGTATCGATCAGACTGTCATGTTTAACGACGCTGTCACGGTTGATGGAAGTGGTTCCTCGGATGCCGATAATGATGTTTTAACTTATCTTTGGACAATCACCACTAAACCGGAGACAAGTACTATATCGACTAATCTGGTAGATTTGACAACGGCACAATTGGCTTTCCAAGCTGATGTAGCCGGTGAATACGTTTTCCAACTTATCGTCAACGACGGAACGGTCGATAGCTTACCAGACACAATGATGGTTACCGTGAATCCTGAAGTAGTCGTGCCACCGGTTGAGGAACCCATCGTGGTACCACCTGTGGAGGATCCCGAACCAGTTGACCAAGGAGAGGTAGCGGGTGAACCTGAGGCTGGCATGATAGCAGCACTTTTAACAGCACTTGTCGAGTTGCTAAATATGCTCATGTTGATAATGGCCCCGTTGTTAGCCTTGTTGCAAATGTAACGTTGGACAGTCGGTCAGAAATAGTGGCATCCGTTCACGGGTGCCACAAACCGGGAATTACGGGTCAAGAAGACAGGCAACTTTCGCTCATTGACCCTAACCCCCGCGCCGGTATACCAATAGCAGTCGCACGATTATTCCGTAACTAACAACGTTCAATTTAGTTTCACTCTCAAATCAAAACCGGCTTTATTTCAAGCCGGTTTTTTTTTGCTAATCGAATAATACTCGAGCGATTATGATTTCAAAGAACCTTCGCTAAACGATAAAATAGAAAACACCGATGGGCAACAAACCCATGAGTCCCAATCGCAGTGACAATTAACCACAAGTCCAGCCGACCGAATACGAAAAAAATCAAAAATAGTAGGCCCCTTTCCAAATATTCAAAGGGATTTGCTGGACAAAAAAAATCATTTTTTTCAAAAAGTGCTCGAGTATAGGACATCAAAGTGATACCGAGAAAAAAAATAAAACTGAAAAAGTAAAGTAATTCATTTTCCCGAAAATAAAACAACACACATCCAACCAAGATAAACTCGTTATAACGGTCAATGACCGAATCACAAAAACCTCCAAAACAAGTCACTTGACCCGTAGCACGAGCGTACGCTCCATCAAGCGCATCACATAACCCCCCCATGACAAAAATAACAAACGCTAAAACAGACTGATTATTTAATAGCAGAATGCAACCCAAAAAGATAAATGCGGTACCCGAAAAAGTAATATATGTGGGTTTGATGCCCCAAGCGGAAAAATACCCAAACAATGGTTGAAAAATATCCGCCCATTGTTTTTTTAGTTTTGTCTTATCATACATGAATCAGCCACCCATCGATTGGCTTTTCCAACGCATTCTGCATCGCGTAGTAAGCCTGCAACAAAGCCCGTTTACCCTTTTCCAAGCGAAAGGGATTAACCGGTTGTAGTCGATGGACAATCAAGGTCATCATATTTTGGCGTGGAGTTTTCCGTAAAACCTTTTTCGTACAGCCTGCTTTCTGCCGCGATAAGATATGGTGATATAAAACCCTAGTGTTGTCTCCGATTCCCGAAAGCCCCGATCGATCCTTAATGCTCCCATCTAGATATAATCCGCTGTTCATTGTAATGGGGTGAAACAGCAAAGGTACTGCACAGGACGCATAAATCCCTTCGCTTAATGAACCACGCTCTAATACGTGGGTCGACCATGTATACAGATCAAACGCCGAAATTTTTAGTGGAACGCGGCATTCTTCGATGTTAGATACAGGTGTTACTTTGTCGACAAAGGTACGGAAACGTTCACCTTTCAATAGCCCAAAACCAATTGATGGATCCCAAAAATCTTGCCGTTCTAATTGAAACAGCACCTGTCGCAGGTATTCCGCCGAACAACCTGCCGCCCAACAACCCCCTGCCAACGCGCCAGCACTCGCTCCACTGACTTCGGACGGTACCAATCGGTTTTCCTCCAGTGCCAATAAAACACCGACGTGGGCAAAAAAACTAAAGAACCCGGACGACAAAGCCAATGTATAAGGCCCTTTTTCAAGCCATTGGCGTAAATTAGCCATGAGAACACATACGTAATCGCTAATAGGACAATTGCTTAGTACTTAACATCCCAAATTGCACCCAATTTTTCCATGGGCCAAATGACTAACCGATACGGTAAATCCAATCCCGGACGTTTAGCTTTAGTCGGATGAATATGATGGTCTCGATGATCGTGCTCACCAAGTAAAATAGCCGATAATTGCCAATATTTGCGAGCACAACACCCTTGCTCATCGGGCTTTCCGCCATGAGACAAGCTGTTGAAAAACAACGTTCCAATGGGCGACAACGCAGCCGGGAGCAACGATACCAAGGTTGCAAAGGCAAGAGAATCTGAAAACAACCAGAAAAGCCCCCATTCCAACCAAGGGACTAGGAAACACCAGCGATCTATCCAATAAATTTCGGGATATCGAAGTTTAATGGAGCGAGGTGCATGCGCCGGATCGTATCCCCAACCTAGCCAGGAATAAAGAAATGAATGGGTCACAGGCGAATGCGGATCTTTGTCATCATCACAATGAACGTGATGGTAGCGATGATTTCCTGCCCACCAGGACATACCACCCTGATTTGATGCTGCACAACAATAGGCAATAAGGAATTCGACAAAACGACTGGTTTTAAATGCTGCGTGGGAATAAAACCTATGGAACCCAATCGTCATTCCCAAACCAGAATGTCTAGAAATCTGGAAAATAATAAGGAACCAGATGAGTGGTTCGTAAATAAAGACCTCCGCTGCCTCAAAATCAAAATAAATAAATATTGCGGAATAAAGAAGTAATGCGTAACACGCAAATCCTCGATGCAAAGTCCAAAAAACCATAGGCTCTAATTTTTGTATTTGACCAAACAACACCTGTTCTATCTGGGCGTGTAGTACGCAAACCAACTCATTTCACGATAACAAGCTACTTGGCATTTTAAACTTTATTGGTAGAATTCCAAAGGTTAAAATTAACCGAATCAAACAGCCGCGTAGACGATTTTGGCTGGATTACCCGATTAAAATCAGGTAAATTGCATCGTCAATAATAATAAGTATCGAGGAAAAGGGGTTAACGCACAATGAATATCCTTATGCTGACTAATACCTTCTCTCCTTATGTAGGGGGTGTAGCCCGCAGTGTGCAACGATTCGCGGATGAGTATCGTAAGCAGGGGCACCATGTCCTCGTCGCAGCGCCGTTGTACAAAACAACGCCGAAGAACGAAGAAGATATAATCCGATTCCCAGCGATTCAACATTTCAATGGCACCGAATTTTCACTACCCATACCGATCCCTGGAAAATGGGGAGCTGCCTTAAAAAAGTTTCATCCAGACGTCGTTCACGTACACCACCCCTTCGCGCTTGGTGGTACAGCGTTACGAGTTGCGACATCCCTTCATCTGCCCTTGGTATTCACCCATCACACGATGTACGAAAAATACACCCATTATCTTCCTGGCGATTCATTGCGTCTTAAGCGCTATGTCGTCAGTTTGGTAACCGGTTACTGTGGATTTTGCGACGCAGTTATCGCACCTAGTGATACGGTTGCTAAGCTTTTAAAAGATCGTGGCGTCGATACCCGTGTGGAAGTCATACCCACAGGCGTCGCTACAGATGTTTGTAGCTTAGGTAACCGCCAGGATTTCCGAAGACAAGCAGATATACCACAGGATGCATTTGTTGTCGGCCATGTTGGCCGTATGGCAACCGAAAAAAACCTTGATTTCTTAGCAAAAGCAGTCGCTAAATTTCTGCACCAGCGATCCGATGGCTACTTTTTGTTGGTTGGCGTTGGTCCTATGAAGGAAGAAATTCAAAAAATAATGGCCTCGGAGGGTTTACTGCACCGATTCCGTTGTACCGGTCTCCTTCACCAGGAAGCCCTGGGAAGCGCCTATAAAGCCATGGATGTTTTTGCTTTTTCTTCGCACACTGAAACCCAAGGAATGGTATTGGCCGAAGCGATGGCATTCGGAACCCCTGTTGTCGCTATTGATGCTTCGGGAGTAAGAGAAGTCGTTGAAAACGGCATTAATGGACGTTTGATTACCCATGATGACGAAGATGAATTCGCTGCCGCATTGGAGTGGATTGCATCACTACCCTCCTCGTTACGAAAAAACTTCATTGAAAAGGCACGCCTAACCGCTGCAAATTGTGATATTCGTCTAACAGCAAAAACTGCCATAAAACTCTACGAATCATTGATTGAGGACAAGAAAACCCTAAATCAACACAACGCAACTCGTTGGTTCAACACCCCAAAAAATCTTCAATCTGAATGGCAGATCGCAAGCAACATTGCAAAAGCCGCAGGCACCTTGTTTCGTCCATTGGAGGTGGTTAAAAGCAGTACATCGATAAAGCTTGATTACTCACAACTCGAACAAAAGTAACGACTGCGAAACGAAAATGGGGGATGAAGGGAGACCCCAGGTTCGTTTTAGTGCGAAACTCACCGGCTGGTTATGGGCAATTGCACTAAAGTTATTGTGCCAAAGCTGGGATAAACGCTACGAAGGGTTTGAATCGATCGACGAAAAGCGGCACGAGGGGAAAAAAATGATGTTGTGCTTCTGGCACGGAAAATATCTCCCGATCTTTGCTCTATGCCGGTGGCTTTGGATTGAGCAGCGCGCTGAGTCAGCTTGTGTATTCACAAGCTATTCCGCGAGAGGCCAAGTGATCGCTGAAATATGCCGTAATTTTGGATTAGATTGCATTCAGATCCCCGATCGTGGGCAAAAACACTCGTATAGTTTAATGAAACGCGCGCTTGCGTCTCATACCTCTGGTGTAATTGCAGTCGACGGTCCATTGGGACCCAATCGTCGAGTCAAACAAGGCGCAATCCGACTGGCGTCGGATTTGAACTATATGCTCGTACCAGCATCAGTTTACACAAAAAGCAAAAAGATCGTTGAACAGCGTTGGGACAAAATGGAAATCCCTAAACCGTTCACTACCATAGGCTTATCAATGGGAGCGCCAATTGGGGTTCCTTCAAATATCTCCAAAACGCAGATTAGAACTCTGATGAATCATCTTTTTGAAACATTGGAAAACCTCGAAGCCAGCGCTAGAAGATTGATCTAGCGCGACATATTAAACAATCGAGACTTCGTTAGACGCTAAAGTTTTGCATCAGGAGCTTTCGCAATAGGCTTTTCCTTAGCATTTTCTGCTTTGGTTTCGAGATCCTTAGATTCTTTCTTTTTGATCACGATTTCTGCCCCACTTTTCAGAGAATTAATATGTGTTAGCAATTTTTCTTGCTGCAAAACTGCGATAATGCGGACTTTAACCTTATCAAAATCAGAGGGTGCAGATTGGCGTGAATCTTCCAATAAAATTACATGCCAACCAAACTTAGTTTGTACCGGAGCCTTCGAAAATGCTCCCTTGTCCATTTCTGCAACCGCTTGGGAAAACGGGGGAACCATTTGTTTAGGATTAAACCAACCAAGATCCCCGCCTTTTGATTTAGAAGGCCCAGTCGAATGTTTCTTAGCTAATTCTTCAAAATTCGCACCATCTTGTAGTTGCTTGATAATCTTTTTAGCGTCCTCCTCAGATTTTAACAATATGTGGCGTGCTTTATATTCAGCTGACTTCTCGGCGGCATTTCGACGGGAATATTCATCTTTAGCGTCCTCCTCGGTCACAGGAGAATTGTCGAGAAAATCCTTTACAGCTTCCTGGAGAAGGACTGACTCTTTTACAAACTCCAATTTGCTAGCGACACCCGGTTTTTGCGCCAATTTATTCTGCTCCGCTTCCTGCAAAAGCAGCTCTCTATTGATCAGTTCCTGTATCAGCTTTTCCTCGGAAAACGTTGCGCCTCTGGACTGCCTTGTGACTTCTGCATTCAGCAATTCCAATGTCGCTTTACTAATTGGCCTTCCGTTAACCGTCGCCAAGGTTTCGCTTTCAGCGAGCGGTGTAATCGGTTGTACTGCACCGTTTTCAGCTTTACACCCAATCAAGAACAATGCCATTGAAAGAACCGCAGTATTGACAATTTTTTTCACTCGCTTATACCTCTTTATTTATAAATTCATCGGGACTTAATACTTTCATGCTAAACGCATGAATAATAGACTGCATTAAATCACCCAGTGCTGCGTATACCAATTGATGCCGTTGAACCAAGCTTTTGCCGGCAAACGCATTAGAAACTATCATGGCATAAAAATGACCGCCACCGGACTCAAGCGCCCCAGCGTGTCCAGCGTGGGATTGACTATCATCAACAATTTCCAACCTAATAGGGTCCAGTGCATTTCGAAGTCTGTTTTCAATCATTTCTACACGAGACGTCATTTAGGAAATACTTTTTTAAATGGTTTTACAATGACATTTGCATATACACCCGCGGTTAAGTAGGGATCTAGATCAGCCCATTGTTTCGCTGCCTCGAGATCTTGAAATTCCGCCACAATAAGGCTTCCCGAAAACCCAGCATCACCCGGATCTTCACAATCAATTATCGGGTGAGGACCCGCCAATACCAACCGTCCTTGATTTTGCAGTTCTTCAAGCCTTTGAATATGGGCAGGACGCGCCTTTAGACGTTTTGCCAAACTATTTTCAACATCTTCACTAATAATTGTATATAACACCTTATAATTTCTCCGCTTCCGATTCGGGTATAAACCTGGAAAGAATCAGTCCTTGCAATACCACAAATAATAAAGTTAAACCGAACATACCAAACAGTTTAAAATTAACCCAGGTATCCGTATCGTAATTATAGATCACGAAAAGGTTAAGAAATCCCAGCACGAAAAAGAACAGTGCCCAACTTAGATTAAGACGCCGCCAAATAACCCGAGGCAGTGAGATTTGCTCCTTCATCATCCGTTCAATAAAAGTATATTTTCCTATTATTTGACTACCGAGAAATGCGAACCCGAACAACCAGTTTACTAACGTCGGCTTCCATTTTATAAACCGCTCATCCTGTAAGTACAAAGTCGCTCCACCGAGGACGACCATAAGGACCAAGGTTACCAAATGCATATTCTCTACTTTTCCGGTTTTAAACCAGGAGAAACCCACTTGGACCAACACTGCCACGATAGCAACTGCTGTAGCTACATAGATCCCATAAATCTTGTACGCCAAAAAAAATAGAATAATAGGAAAAAAATCAAATAATAGTTTCATTTAATTATCAAAAGTCCGGGGGATTTATATTCGTTCGTGAAGTCCTAAGCGTAATAATCCACACCAAGCATACGCGAAACCTGATCTTGTGCTTCTTGATTAGGTTGATTCTTCTGTGTCATGTAGGCATAAATGGCCTGTTTCGTCTTGCCATCAATCTGGAGATTATGCTGATTACCATTACTTTTGATTTGATTGTATAAACCACGGAAACCCGGTTCTTTAGCAGCACCCAACCCAACACCTGCCACATCGAAATTAACGGGTAGCTTTACTGCTTCGGTTGTTTTTTGAAATTCGGTATCGCCCTTATTAGGGCTACGTGCACCACCTAGCCTAGCCTGGCTGCCCTGAGCAACCAAACCCGGAAGTAAAAAATTGGCGCGATCAATCCCCATTAATAATTGGTTTTTTGTTCCAGACGTAAACCTCCACAAGTATAATACGCCGTAGTGTCTTCAGTATTTTACTTTAATCTTTATACAGTTTAGCATCTTAGCGTCGATACAAGTTATCCATCTGTAATATTTAATTCGGATGGACCTAAAAAAACCGTCTAACGCATTAGCCATGAACAAAGCGATCAACGAAAACGAACGATTGGAAATTGAAGCAGCTGTTTTCCACCGTTTAGTAAAACATCTCGGCGAGCATCCCGATGTACAAAATATCGACTTGATGATCCTGGCAGATTTTTGCCGGAATTGTTTAGCCAAATGGTACCAACAAGCGGCAAAAGACCGCAGTATCGAGATAGATTATAATGCTGCTCGAGAGATCGTTTACGGCATGCCATATTCGCAATGGAAAGAAACCCATCAAAAAGAAGCGACGCCCGAGCAATTGCAAGCATACGAAAAAGTAAAATCGAGACGAGAAGCCAAACAATAACCGGAGAATCCTTTGATATAGTAAACTATCGCGGTTTTTTGTTAAACATCTTTGGAAACAGAACGAATCTATAAAGTTCTCCCTTAGAACCGTAAAGGGATCTCAATTAAGGTAAACTACATTAGGATAAAAAATGGCGACAATAAACATACTGCAAGCAACGGAATCCTTCGAAAAAACGATGGTGATGGGCCTGTATCGGTTAGGCATATGTTTGGCGATTAGCTTTTCTTATATCCTCGCGACATTTATGGGTGCGGGGGCCGGGTTTGCAGTTGGTTCATCAGGAACCGATCCGGCTTTTTATGCATCCATCGGCGCTGTTATAGGATTTGGCATCTGTGGCTTCATCCTATACAACATCCGCAGATCACTTTTTTTTGCACCTAGGACATCCCATATCGCACTTCTTGAAAAAGCATTGAGGGGCGATACAATTACCGGGGATAAAAATCAAATTGATGCGGGTAAAGCGTTAGTGACAGCTCGATTTAAGAATGCTTCCACTTTATTTGCACTAGACCAATCAATCAAAATCATTTTGACTGACCTTTTGTTTAATATCAATCCAGTTGCCCAAAAAATTCCGAGTATAGCAAACCGCTTTCTACACACCATGGTCCGGTGGATTGTCAGTTTACCCCTCGCATTCTCCGATCAAGTACTCGTGAGCTTTGTATTACGCCAAAAATCTGAGCCAATGGCTCAAGCCGCTAAAACAGCGTTGATTTTTTATGCGCAACACTTCAAAGATCTATTTAAGACTGCGTCGATTCTATTTGCTGCTGTTATCATTGGAATTTGCGCTTTATTTCTGTTGCTTAGAATTCCGGTGGGATGGGTGGTTGAATTTATACCGTTTTCGGTAGGTACTTGGAGCATTATGTGTAGTGTTCTATTGGCCTGGAGTTTTATCACAGCCTTTTTCGAACCCATTGTCCTCGTGGTTCTAATGGGCTACTTTTTTACCTTAACGAAGGATCAAGCCCCAAATCCTGATTGGGAACATAGACTTCTAGAAATTTCGAACGAATTTAACTACCTTAGCAAGGATGCAAATCAATCTGGCCCATAAAACAATTCGAAAATGATCAGAAAAGTGGATTCAATCAACTAATTTCAGATTCAGCATCCTGAAAAACATTAAACCTCCAAAATAGCACCGGAAAGGGCTTTGTATTCAAAGTTAACCAGGGAACAGAGCAGACACCTAAATTTAACTATGTGGAAGACGCCTTGGTAACTTCCCGGGAAAAATACATCGCCAAGGCAACAAGTCCTAAGAGCATCGGAAAAGAAAACAAAAACGGCGGCCGATGAAAAAGCAGCACCAAAAAGTCTACGATCGTTATAGCGGAAAGTAAGGGATGGGCAAGCACCGAAGCTCCAAGTGTCTTAAAAAATTCTTTATATTCAAACATTGTAGAAAGTGTACCCCGCTTTTTTAGTTGCTGCCTATGCGGGTGGTATTATACTGGAAATCTAATGGGAACATCTCATTTTTATATATGAGATAAATCATAATATTGGTACCATAACTGCGCGTACTGATTTATTCAATCGGAAAAAGCCACTTGGCGAAAACCTGTTGAACCAGTAGAATTTGACTACACAACCTCAGTTCCCGGATGGGAACTAGTTAACTTTAATTCTTAAGGTGAATTCATGCAAATAGTTCTTGCAAACCCACGCGGTTTTTGTGCAGGTGTTAATCGTGCCATCGAAATCGTAGATCGTGCCTTAAAAGCATTTGGAGCCCCGATATACGTACGCCATGAAGTCGTACATAATCGGTATGTCGTTGACGATCTGCAGCAACGGGGCGCCGTATTTGTCGAGGAAATTTCTGAGGTTCCAGAAAATGCCACAGTAATTTTTAGCGCCCATGGTGTCTCTAAACACGTTCAAAAAGAAGCGCAAAAAAGAAAACTGAAAGTTTTTGACGCCACCTGCCCTCTTGTGACGAAGGTTCACATTGAAGTCGCCAGTCATGCTGCTGATGGACGCGAAGTCATTTTAATTGGACACGCTGGACATCCCGAAGTAGAAGGGACAATGGGCCAATATCACAGCAACAATGGGAGCTCGATTTATCTGGTTGAAACAACGGATGATGTAAACGCCCTACAGATCAGAACCCCCGAAAATGTGGCTTATGTTACCCAAACCACACTCTCGGTTGATGATACTGAACGAATGATCGAAGCGTTAAGGGAACGCTTCCCGAAAATTACAGGCCCGAAGAAAGACGATATATGCTATGCCACTCAAAACCGCCAGGATTCAGTTAAAAAATTAGCCGAATCCAGCGACGTCATTCTCGTCGTCGGATCGCCCAATAGCTCCAACTCAAATCGTCTCCGCGAAATCGCCGCCCAGTTAGGAAAACCTGCTTACCTAATAGATACTGCTCAAGATATTAAAAAATCATGGTTCGACCAGGTCAAAACCGTTGGCATTACGGCGGGCGCTTCGGCACCTGAAATTTTGGTTCAAAGCGTCATTGAAAAACTTCAGGAATGGGGCGGTGGGATCCAACGGGAAAACGAAGGAATTAATGAAGAAGTAGTTTTTATACTGCCTAAAGCATTACGAGGATAAAATTAATTAAATGAATCATTCGTTCACGATGGAGCTGATTTTATTCGTTTTGTTAGCCACTGCATCAGGTATCCCCTCGGCTTATCCACCCCAGTTCGTACATAATGTAGAGCATATTCGTTATTAAGCGTCGAATCCATCAAATCATGGGCGAATTTTCGCCCACAAAATAGTATTTGATCATCCTTTTTAAGTGAGTATTCGTCCCACGGCAAAGGGATACATCTATCACCCGTACACAACATAAGGGGGACCGAAGCAAGACTGTTTTTCCTATCCCTTGGATCCCTTAAAATATCACCCAATGATACTACTTCTCCGTTGTCCAAAACCTTTACGGCTTCCAAGCTCATCGCTTCACATATTCGTAACGTCATTAAATGAGGCTTCTCATCGCTACCCACTTTATCTCTAAGTCGATGTAATAGTTGATCCAAAACATGGGCTTGATTTACAGGAAGATTCATTAAATACTTAAAAAACGGTTTCAAAAGCGGCGCGATTAAAAGCAAAAGAATGCGACGTGCTGTGACAAGAGAAGGTTGCATTATAATATCGGCATTGGCTGCGCTAAACGCCACTTCGTTCTCATGTCCATTTTGTCTAACGATGCAAAAAAGTCTGGAATTTAACCCTCGAGCATTCAATAAAATACCTAGATTGTGACCGTCATCATTGGTTCCAATAACGATACCAGCTGCGTCTTTAATGCCCGCTTCAACAAGTGTTTTCGCAGTTGTTCTCCCAACGACATATTTATGAAGATTCTCCGTACGCGAATTGACATGAGGATCGATGACAGACGTCGAGATACCATGGAGGTTCAATGTTTCCAGGATCCCCTGCCCCATTCGCCCGTACCCGCAAATGATCCAGATTCCTCGAGGCGGGCAAACACTGCCTTCTAACGAAGCATTTGGAGCCCCAATAAACCAATCATTAAGGGTATACATCACTGGGTTACAAATAGCCGCACTAAGTCCCTTTGCAAATGTCTTAAATGGATCGACGATATGAACATCACGCCCCAAAGTAGATAATGTTTCTTCGTAAATATCCACCCTCGAACGAGTAATCACCTTAACCTTCGGATTTAACAATCGCGCCAAAGCTGAAATCTTTAGATTAACTTCTTCATTATTGGTAATCGCTAATACACCCTGGCAATTCTGGCGCTGCAATCCAGCTTCCAGCAAATGCTTTGGGACGCTGGCGTCGGCGCGAAGCCCCGGCATCGATACACGATAGTTTCTTAGCGATAACGCTTTGTACCGAGCGTCGTCCGGTTCGATTATTACCGCGGGAATTCCTTGATCACTTAGTCCGCGAGCAAGAAGACTTCCGGTATCCCCAAACCCACACAATATATAAAAGGGCTGAGTAATATTCTTCGCACGCTTGGTGAACCGTCGTTCCGCTAAGGCTTGCTGAAAATGAGGGTTTTGTAACAGGTAAATAATCGCACCGATCGCATAAAACCATGCGATTGCTCCCATGTACAAACAAACGATAGCCCACAACCTTTGGCCTTCACTAAATTCATAGGGAATTTCTCCAAACCCTGTTGTAGTAGCGGTATAGGTCATAAAATAAAACGCATGAAAAAGCCCCATTCGCTGGGTAACACCGCTTATTTCCCGACCCGGGATTAACGTCATTCCGAGGATCGCAACAGCATACACCACCAGTATTGTAACCAGTGGCCGCCTCATTTCCCTTAGTACAACAGAGGCTACCCGATTGATTTCTAGAGTAGCAGGCATCAGCTATTAGCGTCTTGACATCAAGGTATCCGATACAAGAATAAGAACCGATATCATGTTTGCCAGAAGTGCACCGACCGACAAGCCAACAATACTAGTCATAATGTCAGAAGTAAGCCCGGTTTTTGTGATGTGAACCACCACGGTCCAGTAAATAGAAGCCGCAATCAATTGAAGATCAGCGACTAAACTAGTTGATAATAAAACCGCGCCAATCTGTGAACGATCTCCCAACTTCAATCCGGTAGTAATAAAGTTAACCACCAGTACTGCAAATAATTCGATACCATGGTGGTGGGCCGGGTTTCCCAACTCCCCTAAAACGAAACCGAAATTTAAAGTTAATGCCAGTACGTTGAAAAAACTAAAAATAACTTTCTCTACGTTCATACTCGTCTTAATATTAAGTTATTGTGCCTTCTAAATTGGAATATATCATTTTTTCACCATATTTTGCGCGTTTCGCCAATAAAATGGCGAGGTCACTTAACGGAAATGCTACATTTTGAACAGGAACTCGTTGTTTAACATACAATTTTTACGATCAAAAACGCTACAGGAATGAACACTAAAACTTCAATAAGATTGGATAAATGGCTGTGGGCAGCAAGATTTTACAAATACCGTAGATTGGCAACCGATGCTATCAACGGTGGTAAAATCCATGTAAATGGGCAAAGATCCAAGCCTGGAAAAGACGTAAAAATCGGCACAACAATCAAAATCAGCAAAGATCAATTCACTTGGGAGATCACAGTAGCAGGAATCAACACCCAACGACGGCCCGCAAAAGAGGCTGTCTTGTTATACAACGAAACTCAGGAAAGTTATGCTCGACGGCAAGAAATGGTGGCGAGACTCTGTGAGGAGAAACGCCTTTACCCCGCCACTAGAGGAAAACCCAATAAGAAAGATCGACGCTTAATCCATCGGTTCAAAGAACGCTAATACTTTTATCTTTATGCGTCTAAAACGGAACCCCAGGTAACAACACACCGTGCCTAATACACTTGCACACCTAGGGATTCAAGCTTTAGCCACTCAAGCTTTAGTGCGCAATGCCGATTTAAAGTGGATTTATATCGGCGCTATTATTCCTGACCTTCCATGGATATTGCAGCGCATTATCCTATTAGGGCCTGTGTATTTCGATCCTTACGACTTGCGGCTTTATGCCATTACACAGGCGTCATTAATGGTTTGCCTGATCATAAGCTTGGCTTTTGCGGCACTTTCCACTCAATTTTGGAGAACCTTCGTCATCCTCGGGTCTGGTTCGTTTCTTCACTTGTTGCTTGATGCTTTGCAGATCAAATGGGCTAATGGGGTACATCTACTGGTACCCTTTGATTGGCGGTTGTTACGTTTTGACTTTTTTTGGCCAGAAAGTTTTCCTTCGTACCTGTTAACAACATTCGGACTACTCTTTGTTCTATTCAATTGGAAGCAAAGCGTCTCGACGCCTCTTGACCTATCTGCGCGATCAACCAAACGGTTTGTTATCGCACTAACCCTTCTTGTGGGTTATTTTTTACTCCCATTTGTGCTTCTAAAAAATCCCGAGAAGGCAAATAACCACTTTGTGAAAACTTTGCGCTCCGTACATAATCGTAATGGAAAATTTATAGAATTAGATCGAAGACCCTATGTCTGCCACCCTGCAGAGAACATACTCGTTACGTTCATCGGGGAAAAACTAAACGTAGAGGGCATAGACCTAGATCATTCCGCCACTGTATCAATTCGCGGAACTTTCATCACTGAAAATCGAATTTTGGTCCACAATTATCATGTACACACGCCAATATTCCGTAGCGGAGCGTCATACCTGGGACTAATCCTTGTTACTACTATATTGGTCCAGGCGAAAATTAAAGAAACATAAATGATTGATTTATCGACCCTTAATAGTATGGATCGTACAATTCGGATAAAAACCTATCTAGAAATTAGTTCGGCATGTTGCAATAAGGACTTGGTAAAAAAACTGGACGTAGGCATCACCGATTGCTAGAATCAATGAGCTAAATTCTATGCTTATGGGACCAAAGCGAGTCATCTCAATATTCTTTATTCGCTCTGTTGTTAGTCCTTGACAGGGTTAATTTCTCTTGTAATCTCCCCACCCAGGGGTATGAAACCAAATCCAGATCGGCGACATACGGGCAGCAATGACTCGCTTTACAGTGGTCCCTATGCACAAAATGACGTTAAATTTGATATACGTTTATCACCTACTAACCTAGGAGAAGATCTATGACACTAAGAGTTGCAATCAATGGGTATGGCCGAATCGGAAGAAACATCATGCGTGCGCTGTACGAAACCAACCGTACTGACGAAATTGAGATTGTCGCCATCAACGATTTGGGCGATTCGGATACTAATGCCCATCTAACCCAATACGATTCAGTCCATGGAAGGTTTCCGCATGAAGTCCGAGTAGACGGAAATCATATGGTGATAAACGGTCACAAAATCCGTGTTCTTTCGGAACGAAATCCAGCCAACCTACCCTGGTCCGAGCTGGAAGTTGATGTCGTTCACGAATCGACCGGATTCTTCGCCTCGAAAGAAAAAGCCTCAGCCCACCTAAATGCAGGCGCCAAGAAGGTAATTATTTCCGCACCGGGCGGAAACGACGTCGATGCAACCGTCGTATATGGCGTTAATCACGATATATTGAAAACTAGTGATACGGTAATTTCCAACGCATCGTGCACGACGAATTGTCTCGCGCCCTTGGTTAAACCATTAACAGAAACGATTGGATTGGAACATGGTTTAATGACAACCATCCATGCCTACACCAACGATCAGGTATTAACCGATGTTTATCATACCGATTTACGTCGTGCCCGTTCGGCGACACAGTCCATGATTCCGACAAAAACTGGAGCCGCGGCAGCAGTTGGCTTAGTCCTTCCTGAATTGGTCGGTAAACTTGATGGATTCGCCGTTCGTGTTCCCACAGTAAACGTGTCCATGGTTGATTTAACATTCACTTCGAGTCGAAATACCTCCGTAGAGGAAATCAACGACATCCTCAAAAAGGCATCGGACGGCCCGTTAAAAGGTGTCCTAGAATACAACGATAAACCATTGGTATCCATAGACTTTAACCATGATCCGGCATCCTCTACCTACGAAGCTCCCCTGACCAAAGTGATGGGCGGGAAGTTGGTAAAAGTTCTCGCTTGGTATGATAACGAATGGGGCTTTTCCAACCGTATGTTAGATACTACTATCGCCTTAATGAATGCGGCTTAATAAGAAGATGTCATAATGGCTTTAAGGCGAACCAAGATACTCGCAACCCTGGGTCCTGCGACTGATAAATCAGGTGTCTTGGAACGATTGTTTGAAGCAGGTGTCGATGTTGTCCGATTGAATTTTTCCCACGGGCTTCCCGAGATGCATATTGAGCGGGCAAAGGCAGTACGTGCTCAAATTCGAAAAACCGAACATTACGTCGCTATTCTTGCAGATTTACAAGGGCCGAAAATCAGAATCAGCAGTTTTCTATCTAACTCGGTATTCCTACAAGAAGGTCAACAATTTGTACTGGATGTCGATTTAGATGAAAACGTCGGTGACCAATCCCAAGTAGGATGCGAGTATAAAGCCCTTCCTCGGGAAGTTACACCTGCAGATGTTTTACTATTGGATGACGGGCGTGTCGTCTTGAAAGTAGAAAAAATTGACGGGGCTAGGGTCGTGTGCAACGTTATTGTCGGTGGAAAGTTGTCAGATAGCAAAGGCATTAATAAGCAAGGTGGCGGCTTATCAGCAACCGCGCTAACAGAAAAGGATAAAGATGATATCAAAACAGCAGTCGAGATAGGCGCTGACTTTGTAGCGGTATCATTTCCAAGAAATGCTGCTGATATTGAAGAAGCCAGGCGATTATTGACCGAAGCTGGAGGAACAGCCGGTATTATCGCTAAAATAGAACGCGCAGAAGCATTAGATACACTCGAAGAAATCATTTCCGCATCAGATGGAATTATGATTGCCCGTGGTGATCTGGGTGTTGAAATTGGTGACGCGAGTTTGCCATCAGTGCAAAAACATATAATCGAACAAACCAGAAAAATGGATAAATCGGTTATCACCGCAACGCAAATGATGGAATCCATGACCTATGGTTCTCTACCCACTCGGGCAGAAGTGTTCGATGTCGCTAATTCGGTTTTTGACGGTACCGATGCAGTGATGCTATCAGGTGAATCAGCGGTTGGAAAGTACCCTGTCAAAGCTGTTGAAGCCATGCACCGAGTATGTTTAGAAGCAGAAAAACGACGCCAAACCCAAACTTTCGAAAGACAGAAAGAAACACGCTTTGGAAGAACCGATGAAGCGATTGCCAAATCAACAATGTTCGTAGCTAATCACTTCGAAATAAAAGCAATTGTCGCATATACAGAATCGGGTTCAACACCTTTGTGGATGTCTCGTGTAAGATCGTCGATACCCATCTTCGCGTTTACCTCAAACGAAAAAGCTTGCCGGCGGGTAACTTTGTTTCGTGGCGTATACCCCCTAATCTTTGATGTAAATACTACCGATCATGCGCATTTGAATCAAGAAGTCATCAACGTATTGAAACGGTGTCAAATGGTTACAAATGGTGATCATGTCATTATCACCAAAGGCGATTTGACTGGCGTTCAAGGCGGCACAAATGCCATGAAAATCGTTAAAGTCGGCGAAGGTTTGGTGGAATAAAACATCCCTCTCCCGACCTATGCGAGCACCTTGTCTCTATCTGCAAAGTTAAAAATAGACGAAGAAATATAGTTTGTAATAAGGCAAGCAAATACAAGAACAGGGATTTCTTTCAAGTCAGTCTAACGCGATTTTGCATCAGAAAGACCGACCAACAGACCGCCGGACATTGCGTTAAAACCGTTGCTGAATTGATCAGCCCTTGTCGCCCTCGAATACCCTTGGCAACCTTGGATTGATCCGTTCCTCCCTTCTTTAGATCATGACAGGACTCACAGGACAAAGAATTGTCACCGGAAAGCAGGGTTTCGTGGAAAAGCTTGCCCCCGAGAGCGACCTTTTCCGGATCCGAAGTATTTGGGAGAGGTTGAACCGGCTCACCTTTATAGGGGGCTACAGCGTCTTTACGCCATGGATGAGTGGCACGCTCCGATGCAATCCAGGTGAAAATTGGTTCCTTCTTATCTGACGTCAGGCCAGCATTCCAATGCATGGAAAGGTATAAAGACGGCGGCATTGTGTTATTAAGCAGGACATGTTCCAGCCTAGCCAGCATGAGTGGCGAGAATGCCAATACCCCGGTGTAATCCTCACTACTCAGAACAAGACGTTGTTGGGCATTTTTTATATCCCGATCCATCACCAACCCTTTGCGTTCACTCAGATGCAACATAACAGCTTGAGCACGCAAACTTTCCACTAAATGTTCCAAAGCTTCCAGCGCTGTTGAATCAATAAGGTGATAGTATAATCGCTAGAGTGACACGAATATTGCTTGCTAGAAGTAAGAACACAACGATCCCTTAATGAACAAACAACTCACAAAGAAAATAAAATCAATTCTAATTTTTCTATTCCTGTTACTGATAGTCACTATTCTCTTGGCGAGAATATTCCTACCGCACCTAATTGATAAGCGGATGAACAGAGTGACTATGGTTCCCCCTTACCCGTTTGACAAACAAGCCTTGGATTTCTATCAATCCTTAGGTTTCGTTTCAGATCTTCATAGCGATGTGCTTCTTTGGAAAAGAGATATTACCGCAAGACATCAACACGGTCACCAAGATATTCCGAGGATGATAGAAGCAAATTTAGCTTTGCAGGGATTTACCTTAGTTAATAAAGTCCCAAGAGGATTAAACCTTTATTCTAACGATGGCGAAACTGACCAGCTAACGCTTTCATTCGCAATTCAAGGCCGTGCACCAAAATCTTGGTTTAGTCTAACTGAAAGAATTATTATACAGATTGAAGAACTTAACGAATACTCAAATCAATCTGACGGAAAGCTTAAAGTAATCAAAAGTAAAACTGATTTGAATATTTACCTCAAATCCCGCAAAGAAAATCCGGATATGACAGCCGCATTCATCGGTATAGAGGGTGCACAAGCACTCGAGGGAGACATCAACAATCTAGAAATAGTATTTAATGCCGGAGTTAGAATGATTGGTCTTACACACTTTTTTGATAACGAAGTTGGAGGTTCAGCTCACGGTATAAATAAAGGAGGACTAACGGATTTCGGAAGACTTTTGATCAGGGAAATGGAACAACGACATATGATAGTTGACCTTTCGCACGCATCACCACAACTAATTGACGATGTCTTAGCAATAGTAACTAAGCCTGTGCTGGTTTCTCATACCGGAGTCAAAGGAACCTGTGATAACGTACGAAACCTATCAGATAATCAACTGAAACGAATTGCTTCACTTGGCGGAGTTATAGGCATCGCCATGTTTGAGAAAGCGGTTTGTGGAAATTCCGCAAAAGAAATAGCGCAAGCCATTCAATACACAACCAATTTGATTGGTGCAGAACATGTCGGTCTCGGTTCTGATTTTGATGGGGCGGTAACAATACCTTTCGATGTAACAGGGTTACCACAGATAGTTGGCGAACTATTCAAGCTAGGTATAAGTAAAGAAGAAATCAAACTAATAATGGGTGAAAACATCAAACGGTTTATGTTAGAAAATTTACCTGTGTAGGTACTTTTAGCTAATACACATAAACCAACTTTAACGATGGAAAACTAACAGAGCGCTCGAATAGAGCCTTTTTCATCATTCTGGTACTGCCAAATTGTTGATATAAACCAAACCACCATTCTGTGGTTTATAACAACCTCTCTTTAAAATGAAAAGCGTTATCCTCGACGTAGTAACTTAAATGATTTCAACATTATAAACCATATCCTATAAATTGGTCCAATAGTTGCTTTCAGCTGATGATTGATCGTTTAAATCTGTCTGTGAATCATGAACAATCCAACATCTACCC
>CAZZET010000017.1:35173-51666 GCA_964653275.1 uncultured Methylococcales bacterium | reverse complement strand
CATCATGGCCCATGTGAGGCCGGTTAGAAAGTGGGGCGGACCATTCCATTAGACCACGTTTTAATACGCTGGAATGTTATTTTTTATCAAAACTTATCTGCTTCTAATGCCGGGCCGACCTCGTTTAGCTGTTTCGAATATTCCTTTACATATGATCCAGCGAGGTAACAATCGACAGGTGTGTTTTTTAAGTGATGAAGGTTATCTTTTTTACCTTGACTGTTTGTTGGAGTATTCTGAGAAAACGCATTTTTGATACCATCTGGAGCTGGGCCTGGCTGATGACATACGCAAAGCGACGAATGGTAATTTTGTATTGGGAAATGATCGTTTCAAGGAAGAGATTAGAAAAACCTTGGGTCGACTAGTCAAACCTGGGAAAGCAGGGAGGCCGGTAAAGAAGGGGTAATAAACGTGTTCTGTCCCCTATTCGCTTTAAAGAAAATGGTTTCGCTCTGTAGGTAAACTTCACTATGGTTGTAAAAATATAGGTTCTTCGGTGCGGCTTAAAGGGGGATAAAACCTTGTGCCTGATTTATCCTGTATAGTAATTATCCTTTTGGTTTAACTTTTGAATGGACACTTACGCTCGGCATGATAAAGAAAAATAATATGCAATTACGAACGCTGTTACGTTTTATTAATATTTCAGTTATGACGACTGTTTTTCTAACAGGCTGTGCTAGTTTCAACAGGTCGTCAGAAACGAGTTCTCAAATAGCTGAGGTACCTGTAACAGAAAACCCCAGTGGTGAGATTTATCCAGGTAAAGTTATTTGGCATGACTTGGTGACACCAGATCCAGTTTTAGCTGGGCAGTTTTATGAGAAGTTGTTTGGTTGGCAGATTGATTATCAGGATCAATATTCAGTTGTGCGTAATGGTGGGAAACGAATTGCTGGGATTCTTAAGGTAAAGCCTGCTGATGGTAAGACCAAGGAAGGGGTTTGGATACCCTCTATTTCAGTCGCTGATGTGGATGCAGCTGCCCTTTTGGTTGAAGTTCAAGGTGGAAAGATACTAAAAGGACCTTTGGATAGAGGAAAGCATGGCCGAGTAGCGCTTATTAGTGACCCGCAAGGGGCGGATTTTGTGTTAATTAGTACAAAGGAAGGTGATCCAGCAGATTCGAAGACTGACATAGGTGGTTGGCTTTGGGATGAGGTTTGGACAACTAATCCAGAAACTATTCAGGGATTTTACGTATCGGTATTCGGGTACGACGGGTTATTTTCTGATGATGGGTATGTTGTATTCATCCGAGATAAGAAGTGGCGAGCAGGCATGCGCCATGTGCGGGATGAAAATGAGCACCGACTTTGGGTTCCAGTTGTTCGGGTGGCAGATCCGCAAGAAACAGCGAATCGTGTTAGAGAATTAGGCGGTATAGTATGGGTAGCTCCGAAAGATGCTCCAGTAAAAGGTGAGACAGCATTGATTGCTGATACTATGGGGGCATTGCTACTGGTACAACGTTGGCCGCCACAATTGTCTACTGAGGAAGACGAGTGATGAGGAACTTTATTAAATTACTCACGTTGCTTTTTATGTTTGCCGGCATATTGTTTTTGACAGGTTGTGAATCATATGGTGGGACTAGGTATTCAACCACTGTATACCAAGGTTATGGTTATCCACCTTCATATGGATACGGCGGTTGTTGTTATGGTGACCGGGACGTTGACATTAATATCAACCGTCCAAATAGGCCAAACCACCCAAACCGCCCTATAAGACCAGATAGGCCGAATGTGCGTCCTGTTGCAAGACCAATGGGTGGAATGGGTCGTCCTGCTAGAGGACGCGGTGGTAGGCGGTAGAATAAGTCAGTGATGTATCAATGAGGCAGTCAGCTTGATTACAGATTATTGATGGCTCAGGCGGTTGTATTTCGGATATATTGCCCCGCCAGCTCAGCTTCAATCATACGCTGCAGATCTGGGTGTTCTGGAACCAAATACAAACAGGCGAATCGCTCGAGAAACTCTTGATGTTGATCGCAACACGCCGAATTGGTCATCGGCCTATAAAACGAAGGCTAAAACCGTTCCTGTTATTGATGAAATCGCGTGCTAAGGCAAAAGAGGATATTAAGAAATTCGATCATCCTAAAAAGCTTAAGTAAGTACTATTCTGGTCTGACCCCAATACTAAAGTGGCGAGATATTATGAGTGACTCAGACTCGAAAATATACGAACCTAGTTCACATGCGATTAGTCCTAAAGATGATTGTGGCTCCCATGGCGAACATGTAGTTCGAACAAATAGATTTGAAGCACTAGCAAAATCAGAGGATAGAGTAAACTTGCTAAAATACAGCGTTAGGGAAGAAGGCCAGGAACTGAAATATCTGAGAGTTATAGAGCTATGGGAACGAGATCAAGAATTCGTAGATTTTTACCTCTCTATCTTTAAAAAATATGGCTTTAACTCTTATATTTGGGAGACGCCACCTATTTCAACTTGCTTTGTTAACCGTCCCTTCGAGTTTGTTTTGCATAACACGCCAAAGGCTTCCCAAAATCCCGATCTTGATACATTTGATCAGTACTTTGATGTCAGTACCACAAACCAAGGTATAGTCGTGTTTCCCAACTTAGGTCATGATGCTACTTTAGTTGTTCCTTCACCTTATAGAGAAAAAGCTGACTACAGTGGGCTCGCCGAATTCTTTGATGAGGCGCCACTATTTCAACAGCGTGCATTGTGGGCAGTATTAGCTCGCCAAGTAAAAATGCAGTTATCGGAGAACCCTATGTGGATATCGGTAGCCGGAGGTGGTATCTCTTGGTTACATATTCGTTTAGACAGCAACCCAAAATACTATAGATACATGCCGTACACTAAATGCTGATGACCCCTAAAAAACGAGTACGGATCTATTTTTCCTATTTGCGCCTGGTAATGAATTTCGATAAGTAAGCAGCAGGACTGATGACTTGTCCTAGCATTTTACTCCGCCAAAATTACCGAAATATCAGGAATAAATGCCATTGCCAATGACTATTTTTGGGGTATTGATCCTTCGCTGGGTTGTCATTTAGGTAGTAATCCGAAAATTTCGTTTTATTTTCGTCAGTCTCGTCGTACCATGTTAGGGTACGTTCCAAACTATTTATTAGGCCAGCGCTCAAATTAAAGGACTTGTGTATGACAGTTAAACGGAACTAACTAATTATAAATTAGGCCAAATGTGTAGGTATATTTTTTAATAGAAACCTTGTTTATTTAGGAGGCTCTTATGTCACTAAGAATCAACGACGAAGCACCTGACTTCACCGCTCAGACCACCCTAGGAGAAATAAATTTCCACGAATGGTTAGGTGATAGCTGGGGAATATTGTTTTCACATCCCAAGGATTTTACTCCTGTTTGTACCACGGAACTTGGCTATATGGCTGGCTTGGAGCCTGAGTTCACCAAGAGGAATTGTAAAATTATTGGTTTAAGTGTTGATCCCGTATCTAACCATTCAGAATGGGCTAAGGATATTGCGGAAACTCAAGGCCACACTGTCAATTATCCAATGATAGGTGACAGTGATTTAGCTGTTGCAAAACTTTATAACATGTTACCAGCTGAAGAGCAGGGAACATCAGAAGGGCGCACGGCGATGACCAATGCGACCGTTCGATCTGTGTTTATTGTTGGCCCGGATAAAAAGATAAAATTAATGTTAACTTATCCGATGACGACGGGACGCAATTTCGATGAGATTTTAAGAGTCATCGACTCTATGCAGTTGACGGCAAAACACAAGGTAGCTACCCCGGTCAATTGGCAAAATGGTGACGATGTAATCATCGTGCCCGCTGTTTCCAATGAAGAAGCTGAAACGATGTTTCCAGAGGGTTGGGAAACAGTAAAACCTTATTTAAGAACTGTAAAGCAACCTCAATGAAATAGCAGGCTATTCAAATTAGCCGACTTAAATCGTTAGCTAAACCTTATACAGTCTGTTTTTGAGAATACTCATGTTGTGAGGCCATTATGGAGCCGCCTATTCATAATCTAAATTCTTTGTTTGATCAATTAGGGCTTGACAGTACAGATGCAGCTATTGAGGGTTTCATCAAGAGTAACAAACCTTTGCTAGGCAATATAGATCTGCACAATGCAGATTTTTGGAATCCTTCTCAAACGTCTTTTTTAAAACAAGTGAAAGACGAAGATGCTGATTGGGCCGAAATTGTTGATCAACTAGATTCGATGTTGCGTTAACCACACGCATAGCTAGGCGCACGGAATTGCGTTGTTATTATTTGAAGGAACTGGAATGAGCAGAAGCATCAACATGCAAACGCACACTAACCGGGGAAGCGATAAATACCAAGTCAGTGAGATAATTAAACCTGGTTATAGTTTGCGTGGATTTCTCCCCGTTAGCGATCCACTATGTGCTTTTCCTACTGATTCTCCTTACGCTTTTTTAGATCAAGTCGGGAGAGATTTACCCAGCCTCTTGTTGGACAAAGGTTGCCGCAGATATCTTAAGAATATTGAATTCCCACCCTGGCAGGGCATAGACGATACCGATAGTATGCCGGCACTTAGGCTTTATTATCTAAGGCTTGGCTTTATTGCATCGGCTTATATCAATCAAGTGGGTTACCCTGTCAGTCATACCTTGCCCAATAATATTTCCGGATCGCTTGTGCGTGTGTGCAAACTCCTCAAGCGACCGCCTATTCTAAGTTACGATGGATACGCGCTTTATAATTGGAAACGATTCGATCCAAACAAACCTATCCAACTAGGCAATATCGATACATTACAAAATTTTGTTCACCTATACGATGAGCATTGGTTTGTGCTAATTCACGTTGAAATCGAAGCGCTTGCAGCTAGCATATTGGCTGCTATCAAAAATATTTGTCTGGCATTTGAAAAGTCTTCCGATGTGGATATTAATCTTGATTTGTGGCAAGTTGCGGAAACCATAAATCGTCAGGTTGACATCCTTAAACGAATTCCGGAGAAAATGGACCCCATGCTCTACTACAAAACCTTCAGGCCGTATATCCGTTTTTTTGAACAAGTGGTCTATCAAGGTGTAGAACAAAAAACTCTAAATTTCCGTGGCGAAACAGGTGCACAAAGTAGCATCATGCCGATGCTTGTCGCATTGATGAAAATACCCCATCAAGTTTCCATACTGACCGAACATTTATTCGATATGCGCCAATACATGCCCATCGAACACCAGCTTCTTATCGAGCAGGTTGAGAATTTACCAGACCTTAAAAATTCGGATTACAAAGCCGCATATAATGCGATTTTGGATAACATGATCGCGTTCCGTGAAGTTCACCTCGGTTGGGCAAATGAATACATTCATCAGCATGTTAAAGACCCTAGGGGTACCGGAGGAACTCCTTATATGCGGTGGTTAAACCAACTAATCTCAGAAACCGAAGCACATAAATTATAAATTGAGGTTGGGCCAACCAGTTGCGAGCCAATGACAAACTTTATATTTCAGCTATCAGCGTTGTATCAATAAATAATCGTTAGTTCAAATTGTCAAGACAAACCAGAAGGTTAGTTCGAAAGCTGTGTAAATCGTATATCGTGATCTGATTTTCAATCCTGAATTCAGTGCATTATCTGTTGTCAAAGTTGTTAACTTAAACCCTGTTTCAGTACTATGGCCAAGCAAGGTTGTTTTCACCAAATAGATTCATCCGGAATTGCAACGATTACATTGAATCGACCAGAAGTTCATAATGCGCTTGATGGACCGACTGTCCTTGCATTGACTCAATTTCTGTGTGACTTAAAAGAACAATCGTCGGTACGTTCCATCATGCTGACATCTGTGGGGAAAAGCTTTTGCGTGGGTGTCGATCTCAACTGGATGAGATGCACAGAAAATGATTCCGAAGGAGAAGACGCTCAGGTAGGCCAAACATTGGGTGAATTGATGCAAACATTGTACACCCATCCAAAACCAACCATTGCCCTGGTCCAGGGAGCTACCTTCGGCGGTGGCGTGGGATTAGTTGCCTGTTGTGATATTGCCCTGGCAGCCCATGACGCATTGTTTTGTTTTTCCGAAGTGCGATTAGGACTTATTCCTGCTGTCATCAGTCCCTATGTTGTACGGGCGATTGGCGCACGAATGGCTCGTCGGTACTTTTTAACGGCGGAAAAGTTTAGTGCTGAGGAAGCCTACCGTATCGGTTTGGTCCACCAAATTTTGGCGGTCGACCAATTAAAGTCCTTTGCTGGCGAAATTTCGGAAGAAATATCTGCCGGGGCACCGTGCGCCCTAACGCGAGTCAAGGAACTGATCGATGAGGTCAGTACGCCATTTGATAGTGAGATGATTTTAAAAACCAACCAATGGGCGGACGAGGTCCGTCAAACTGTTGAGGCTAAAGAAGGCATCAGGGCATTCCTCGAGAAACGCAAGGCCTCTTGGTTACATGATTAGAAGGATTGTCGATGAGTTTAAGTTTGTCTGCCGACGCGGTATTTGCCAACACCATGGGTCTACCAATATCGGTGAAAATTGTCGAAGTCGCTCCCCGTGACGGACTTCAGAACCAATCGGCTTTAATTTCTGTTGAAGATAAAGTTACCTTCGTAGATCGACTCTCGGATTGTGGATTTAAGGCGATAGAAGTGGGTAGTTTGGTATCGCCCAAATTGGTACCACAAATGGGGGATAGCGCAAAGGTTTTCAGACAAATAAAAAAGCATCCATCTACCGCTTACATTATGCTGGTCGCCAATGAAAAAGGTCTCGAAAGGGCAATCGAATGTCGCTTGAAAAATATAGCAGTAGTTTGTGCGGCTACTGATGCTTTCTCCTTAAAAAATATCAACTGCACAGTCGATGAAAGTCTCGCCAAGATCAAATCTATATGCGATCAAGCACTAGCCAATGGTATGAAGGTTAGGGCTTATATTTCCTGTGCATTAGGCTGTCCATACCAAGGTAAAGTTGATGCACAATTGATCAGCACACTGGTAGCAAAACTTTACTATTTTGGATGTTACGAAATATCTTTGGGTGACACGATTGGGATAGGCACCCCTGGACTGGTTAAGGAGCTCATTGCTGCTACGTCACAGCGAGTTCCAGTCGACAAAATTGCGGTACATTTCCACGATACCTACGGTCAGGCGCTTGCAAACATTTTGACCGCATTACAATCGGGTGTCTCAATCGTTGATAGTTCAGTAAACGGAATGGGAGGGTGCCCCTTTGCACCGGGCGCTTCGGGTAATATAGCAAGTGAAGAAGTCGTTTACATGCTCAATGGTTTGGGAATCAAAACTGGAATAGACCTCAATCGCTTGGTTTCAACAAGCTGGTTTATTGCTAACACGCTAAAACAGCAATCTGGTTCTAAAGTAACCTGTGCCTTGAATACTGACTCAAAAAAAGCCAATTAATACTTGTGAAAATCAATATGATTTCATTTTTGGTTTACTGTGGCAACGTATCGATTGGGGACATTCGTATTTTCAAGAACTACGAATACCACTTAGCCGATACAGATCAAGCTGTCTAGGATAAAAAGATCCCCGCGGCACAAGCCACGGGGTAATTGGAGGTTGAGCTTTAAAAAGCGTCAATTTGATTTATAGGATATCGAATAGTGGAAAGTTCTGGAATTCGGACTTATCCTAAGATTGCTTCGGAAAATACGTAGTAAATGTCAGGGTTGCTAAATAATCAAACTCGTACCCGTTCACCACGAGGTAGCGACACATTGCTTATGTGGCTGCGATAGCTTCCAATGTTAATATTGATACGAGGTTGAGCGACGAATGCGCAATTATAGCTGGCCACAGGCTTCGCCAATGCAGCGTCAAATAAGCCAATACAGCACCTATGACCGTTGTCTGAGCAATTCCGATCCATCCCTGGTAGAAGTGTCCCAGACCAAATATGACTGAGGACGATATGACGGGACCCCAACGGCCTCCGAAAATAATCTGGAAACGGGTTAGCAAAAAACCCCGGGCAATCAATTCTTCATAAACACCGATAAATAGCAGCAAGCCTAAAAGCCCGGGGAGTGGCATGTCCTTGCTCAACCTTTCGGAGATTTCGCCGAGCCCTTGTATATGGTCTTCCAACAGATTCGGGTTTAGCATCAGGATCAAACCCATAAATAGTAAGTTTGCGCAGAAACAAACTAGAAATGCATAAAAGGCTTCAATAATGTTCCAAGCCCTAAGCTGATCTAGACCTAAATCTCTCCAACTCTGGCCGCGGTAAGCGAGGAGCATACGTAGTAAGGCAAGGGTTATCAGTCCCTGAAAAACAAGCAATACTGGTGCTCCAAAATCGCTCATTGGAACGGGCACTGTATATCTTACTGTCACTGCAGGCACTGCTAGAAATACGAATAGCAGCGCGATATCGATCCAAGCTTTAAAGTAAGTCAATTGTATATTTTGAGTCGGAATTAAGCAGCTAACGACAAGTGGTCAGAAAGCTTTGGTTGGCCACCCCGGGTTTCCGAATTAGCGTCCAGCCTTGCCAATGACGATTACATCGAAATCTGTGACATAGACGAATACGGATTTTCAAGCACGAATATAGGCTTCTGTTTTCCTTAAGTCCTGCTATTAGCATGGCTTCTCCTAATTATCCCTCGCTGTTCAAAAACAGACTAATAAATTTGAAGGCCAACGACTTATAAGTTTAGGAACGTCACGATTTTAACGTATACAGTAGGTATTATTAAGCGGAATTTTTCAGCACGGTAGAGGTCTTAACTGCTAGTAATAGAGATAAGGAGAGATCTAAAAGTTATGACCTCCAGCATATCTTGCATCCCTATATCAAAGGAATCGGATGAAAACCCGAAAAAAGATATTTTCGAGCGGGCATTGGCGTTCGGTGTAGGGGAATGCCATTTCAAATTTGATCCGATATCCGGGCTTAAAGCGATAGTCGCGATCCATAGTACCCTCAGAGGTCCAGCACTAGGTGGTACCCGATGCTTGTCCTATCCGGCCGAAAGCTATGCAATCGTAGACGCCATGCGCTTGGCACAGGGTATGAGTTATAAAAGCGCATTTGCAGATTTACCTTATGGCGGAGGCAAAGCGGTACTCATCCGGCCTGAAGAGATAGCAGACCGGGATGCATACTTCGAATCTTATGGAGATTTTATTGAAAGTCTAAATGGTCGTTATATTACCGCTGTTGATGTTGGCACAAATGTCGATGATATGGACATCATTGTCCGTAGAACTCACCATGTTTTAAGTACTTCAGCAGGGTCCGGCGATCCCTCTTTGCATACGGCGCGGGGAGTACTGCGCGGTATATTGGCGGCGGTCAAAGTTCGCTTAAACCGGGATGACCTTGAAGGTATAAAAGTTGGTATCCAAGGTATTGGAAAGGTTGGCTGGGGCCTTGCCTATTTATTACATCAAAAAGGTGCTGACTTGGCTGTTAGTGATATCAATATTGAAGCGGTTCAACGTTGCGTTGATGAGTTCGGAGCGAAGCCGGTCGATACGGAGAAAATGATCGATTGGGATTGTGATGTTTTGTCTCCGTGTGCGTTGGGAGGTGTCATCAACGCCAATACGATTAATCGCATCAAGGCAAATATTATTTGCGGTGCAGCGAATAACCAACTGATTACAGATCATTACGGCGACATGCTTCACCGTAAAAATATCTTTTTTGTGCCAGATTTCGTGGTCAATGCCGGCGGATTGATTCATGTTGTCTATGGCTCCAGCGCTGAAGCAGATACCAGAATTGCTTCAATTTACGATTCTGTTATTGGTATATACCAGCGCTCTACAGTATTAGGCGAACCCTGTTATAGAGTCGCCAACCATATCGCTGAACAAATACTGTCCGACTCGAAGAGGATCGTTGCCCAAGTGTGAAGATGAAAGCCACTGCAATATTGCAGTTTTTTGTTTAGTGGAGTACCAGTCCCTTGACAAGTCAAAACGTGAAAATAGTCAAGAAAAAACATACAGCATTTGTGCTGGATCAACAGCAGGTGCGTTCGAGTGTACATTTTAAAATTTTGTTTCATCAAATTTTGAATGCAGATGGACTGATAGTTGACAATCTACCGGAATTTGCCAGACAGTCGGAGCAACTTATCGCCCTTTATCGGGTTATGGTGAAAACTCGTTTATTCGATGAAAAAGCGGTATCGCTGCAACGCCGAGGACAACTCGGTACTTATGCTTCGTCCCTAGGTCAAGAGGCAATCGGGGCCGCTATTGGCAGTGCGATGGCAGAAGATGATGTACTGTTTCCCGGATACCGAGAATATGCAGCGCAATTTCTTCGTGGTGTGACCATGACCGATATCTTGTTGTATTGGGGTGGGAACGAACAGGGTATGAATTTTAAGTGGCAACAATATGATTTTCCTATTTGTGTTCCTATTGCAAGCCAAGCGCCACAAGCTGTTGGTGCGGCCTACGCTATGAAATTGCGTGATGAAAATCGAGTCGTTGTATGCGTTGTTGGAGATGGTGCAACCTCCAAAGGTGATTTTTACGAGGCCATCAACGCGGCAGGAACCTGGGGGCTACCTATTGTTTTTATTATCAATAACAATGGCTGGGCGATTTCTATGCCCCGCGAAGCACAAACTCGGGCGAAAACGCTCGCTCAAAAGGCCATCGCTGCAGGCTTTCCAGGTGAACAAGTAGACGGCAATGATGTGATTATTCTTAAACATAGAATTGGGCAGGCGTTGTCTAAGGCTCGGTGTGGTGCCGGGCCTACTCTGATCGAAGCACTGACCTATCGATTATGTGATCATACGACGGCTGATGCTGCCAGTCGGTACCGTAGCGAGCATGAACTAAAAGAACAATGGCAATATGAACCTTTAAGAAGGTTGAAAAGTTATTTGCATAAAATCGGTTGTTGGTCGGATTTAGATGAACAAAATTTATTGGCGAGTTGCCATGAGCAAATCGAAAAGGCGGTAAATCAATACCTGGACACACCTTCGCAGCCACCCGAGAGCATGTTTGATTATTTGTACCAATCCATTCCGGCTTCGCTGAAAGAGCAGCGGAAATCGGTTATTCATTGGAGTAAGAACAGTGTCTGAAATTACTCTTGTTGATGCGGTCAATATGGGACTCGCTTCGGAAATGGAAGCTGATCCCAATGTTGTCGTCTTTGGCGAGGATGTTGGAGTCAATGGTGGGGTGTTTCGAGCGACCGCGAATTTACAAAAACGATTTGGTTCGCAACGTGTGTTCGATACACCGCTTTCGGAAACCCTGATTGCGGGTATGTCGGTGGGGATGGCAGTGGAAGGGCTTAAACCTGTCGCTGAAATACAGTTTATGGGTTTCGTTTATTCTGCCATCGATCAATTGATCAACCACGCTTCTCGAATTCGTAATAGAACTCGTGGAAGACTCAGTTGTCCGATGGTGCTTCGTGTTCCTTTCGGTGGCGGCATCCACGCACCTGAACACCATTCTGAAAGTACTGAAGCGATTTTTGCTCATATTCCAGGGTTGCGGGTCGTTATCCCTTCTTCTCCCAGTCGAGCCTATGGTCTGTTATTGGCGGCAATAAGAGATCCAGATCCGGTTATTTTTATGGAACCGATCAGGGTTTATCGACTTGTAAAACAGGAGGTGGCAGATAATGGTGAAGCACAACCACTGGATGTCTGCTTTTTGCTCCGAGAAGGAACCGATGTCACGTTAGTCTCCTGGGGCGCGATGATTCAAGAAGCTATGACAGCTGCCGAGAAGTTGGCTGAATCCGGTGTTAACGCTGAGGTCATCGACGTCGCAACGATCAAACCGTTGGATATGCAAACCATTCTAGACTCGGTTGCGAAAACAGGTCGTTGTGTGATTGTCCATGAGGCTGCTAGAACCTGCGGGGTCGGTGCCGAAATAGCCGCGCAGCTATCAGAACAGGGCCTGATGAGCTTGTTTGCCGCAGTTGAACGGGTCACCGGATATGACACGGTTATGCCACTATTTAATCTGGAAAAAGAATATATGCCCGGCGTTGATCGAATTATTACAGCAGTTAAAAGAACGTTAGAGGGATAATGGACTACTTTAAATTGCCTGATCTGGGGGAAGGATTACAAGAAGCTGAAGTCATAGAGTGGCATGTTTCAATTGGAGAGGCAGTCAAGCAGGACCAAACGTTGGTTTCAGTAGAAACCGCTAAGGCTATCGTTGACCTTCCGAGCCCTCAGGACGGTAGGATTCTTAAGTTCTATGGCAAAGCGGGTGATATTATTCACGTTGGAGATCCGCTGGTTGAGTTTGAATCCAAAACTGCACCTGAATCCGATACCGGAACTGTTGTCGGTAAAGTCGAAATTGGTGATGCTGTCGTCACGGAAAGGCCAATTACGGAGAGCCATAGTTCCGTATCCGGATTTAAAGCAACGCCAGCCGTCAGAGCACTGGCTAGCCGTTTTAAAGTCGACCTTGCCATGGTTAAACCAAGTGGCAAAGACAATATCATCACCGCGGATGACGTCCAACGCGTAGCCAAAGTGATTAAAAAATCCGGTGAAATGGTGCCGCTAAAAGGTGTTCGTAGAACCATGTCCCTAACCATGGGTCAGGCGAACAGAGAAGTTGTTCCCGTTACAATCAGCGACGATGCCGACATCAATTCGTGGAAAATACACGAAGATATTAGCGTACGTCTGATTAGGGCGATTGCTGTTAGTTGCAAAGCTGAGCCTTCACTCAATGCCTGGTTCGATAACCATGCCATTGCCCGTATACTCCACAAAAATGTTGATCTTGGAGTTGCTGTCGACACCGACCATGGGTTATTCGTCCCGGTACTCAGGGATGTTGTGAATCGGGATCCAGTTGATTTGAGAAAAGGATTGAATGCGATCAAGGAAGCCATTAAGTATCGCTCGATTCCACCTGAAGAAATGCGTGGAAGCACTATAACTCTGTCTAATTTCGGAACATTCGCTGGCCGTTATGCAAATCCAGTGATTGTTCCGCCGACAGTCGCCATTCAAGGGGCCGGTAAAATCAGAGATCAGATTGTGCCCGTCGGAGGTCAACCAGAAGTGCATAGAATTCTTCCGCTCTCACTCACGTTTGATCACCGGGCTGTCACGGGCGGAGAGGCCGCTCGCTTTTTGGCCACTATGCTAAACGACCTGGGATTACCTGACTAGTATCTGGGCGGTACACATGGATAGCGATGACTTTTTCCAGAAATACATGCCGGGCGATGTTTGTTTCGGTTGTGGACATGAAAATCCTCATGGCTTGAAAATTAAAAGTTTTTGGGAAGATGACGAATGCGTTTGCATTTGGCAGCCGGAGGCAAAACATCAAGGCTGGCCGGGACTGACTTGCGGCGGCATTATTTCCACCCTGATTGATTGTCATTGCATGGCTTCGGCTATGGCGACTGCTATCAGAAATGAAAATCGACCGCTTGGTACAAAGCCCGAGTACCGGTTCGCCACTGGCACTCTGAATATCAAGTTTTTGAAACCGACTCCCCTTTTATCACCCACCATATTACGAGCTAAGGTAGTCCATATCAAAAAGGAGCGTATTTACACGTTGCGATGCTATTTGTACGCAGAAAACGAAATAACTGTGAAAGCCGACGTGACCGCTTTTTTGGTTAGGGCGTTTGGAAAAGATTAAACTATCAAGATTAGATAATATAAGGTTTCGCGTTCATAGTAGCGCAAAGGGTGCATGGTGGGCTATGTTACCTTTAGCGAAAGGTATCCCTTTTCGGCTTGAGAAATGAAAAAACAGGATTCTAATTGCGCAACTGTTGCAGCTAGTATGTCCAAACAACGGGGTTGTTAACGATGAAAGCCATGGTTTTGTCAGAGATTATGCCTGTCTCACCAGGAAACTACCCGTTACGATTGATGGATGTGCCCGACCCGACTCCCAGTGCTGGACAGATTTTGATTAAAGTGTGGGTCTGCGGGGTTTGCCACACCGAACTGGATGAAATTGAAGGGCGTTTGGCTCCTCCCGTCTTACCACTAATCTTAGGACATCAGGTTGTCGGTTCTGTTGTCGATCTGGGCGAGAATAGTAGCCTTCACCAATTAAATGACCGAGTTGGGGTCGGTTGGATCGATTCCGCCTGTGGTGATTGTTGCTATTGCCGTACTGACCGAGAAAATCTGTGTGCTCAATATCGCGCCACCGGTTTTGATAATAATGGTGGCTACGCACAGTTGATGACAGTAGACGAACGATTTGCTTTTGCGCTTCCTGCTTCAATGACCGATACTCGGGCGGCCCCGCTACTTTGCGCAGGCGCTATTGGGTTTAGGTCTCTGCGCCTAACTGCCCTGAACAACGGAGAGAGGTTGGGGCTGACGGGTTTTGGTGGTTCGGCACATATGGTTCTACAGATGGCCAAACATCTTTTTCCAGATTCTCCAGTCTATGTTTTTGCCCGTAACCCGGAAGAGAGAGAATTTGCATTACAGCTTGGTGCTGTATGGGCGGGGGATACTAAAGAAAAGTCGCCTCAGTCACTCCATGCCATTATCGATACTACACCTGCCTGGCTTCCCGTTGTTGAAGCCATGGATCGGTTGGTGCCGGGTGGGAGGCTGGTCATCAATGCGATCCGCAAGGAAACGAGTGACCAATCGATATTACTGCAATTGAACTATGCACAGCATCTGTGGCGGGAAAAAGAAATCAAGTCGGTTGCCAATGTGACTCGATTCGATGTCCAAGAATTCTTAAAACTGGCTGTCCAAATGAACATTAATCCAGAAGTCGAATGTTATCCTTTGGTCGAAGCCAATCGAGCGCTGATCGATTTAAAGACAAAGCAAGTCTGTGGTTCGAAAGTGCTGCTCGTCGAGCATTAATCCCTTTTTGAGTAGATGCCGAGTTTTTGTATAGAGGGACATCATCGTACATTTTCTGGGGCAATGAATTCGCAATGTTAAACCGGTTCGACTAAGGACCATCCAGCAAGATGAACTTCGATGGCTTAAACAGTGTTTCCAGTTTAATCAATTTTGGATAGAAAATTCGATTAGTCTACACATGCGATTTGATCCAAATCTCAGTAGTTTATCTCTAGGCTTTTTCTTTCACAATGGGGTTAATCTGTTGGTTCGATATGGACTGTAACATCATGGATATTTAAGGTGTCTGCGAGAATTGTTTCGATTTCGTCGGCAATATGATGGGATTTTTCCGTCGACATTTTCGGGTCCACCGAAACGATGACATCCGCTAGGATTTCTGATTCCACCAAACGCGATCGAACCTGACGAACTTCCTTAACGCCTGGAACACAGCGGATCGTTTCCGCAAGCAAATGGGGGGCGACAGCGGCTTTGTCCACTAGGATTGGGATCGCTCTGCGGAATAAATCAAAGGCTAAATAGAACACTAAAACAGATACTAGCAAAGCGAATATCGTATCCAAAATTGGGTAGCCATGGGCAGCGAGCTGCCAACCGAAAATAACTGCGATAGTCGTAAATACGTCGCTGAAGGTGTGGTGAGCATCTGCTCTTAATAAACTAGAATCCAGCCTACGGGACCAATAGTTTTCCCAGGTGGCTAAGCAGATATTCAATGCCAAAACCCCAAGCATAACACCCAATCCCCATGTTGTATGTTGAACTATTTCACCGACCCTATCGATCGCTCTTAACGCTATTTCGACTGCCATGACGGAAAGGAGGGTTGCCAAAATAAAAACTGCTAAGGTTTCGAATTTTCTATGTCCATAAGGGTGGTCGGAATCGGCTGGACTGGTGGAAAGTTTTGAGATAATCAAGGCTACAACATTATTCGCAACGTCGGTCAAAGAGTGCAGAGCATCGCTTAAAATGGCGTTCGATCCGGCGGTAACTCCGACTGTGGCTTTTGCAATCAAAACGAGTAAATTCACAAATCCTTCGACTAACAAAATATTGCGAACCTTTTTATGAGTTTCGCTTATCCTCTGATTTTTAGTCGAGGGGTATGGTGGAGCTGTTTGGTCGTTTGACATTCTTTGTTTTTCGATTCAGATTTTACAGAAGGCGTTTAATTTGACTATACAGGGGTCTGAAACCTGATTCGATTGAATCATTTAAATCAGTTTGTAGATCTACCTATGCGACCACAAATTGTTGGGACATGAAGGAGCAGGATTAGTCAGATAGTAATCCAAAAATATGATGATTCCCAGGGATTTTGTAAGGGACCTTCCAAATGCTCTGTAGTAGCATTGCCCGTGTAATTATTGGAGGGGTATTCGACAAAAAACAGCATCATTTGATCCAGGTCAACTCTTACTATTTGACTTTGCTTACCATGCACTGGAGTAAACAATTTTTGTGTAGTGCAGGCAAGTCGTCGAAAATGCTTTAGTTATGACTGTAACTTGCTTCCACATTTCGGTGAATCCGACAATGGGAAAAAACTCTATTTTCGAAAACCGAATATAAACCTTAAAGAAGGTAATAAAAATGCGAAATTGGAAAAAAGCTATTTTATTTTTAGGGGCGGGTGCGGCTAGTTT
>CAZZET010000017.1:0-35073 GCA_964653275.1 uncultured Methylococcales bacterium | reverse complement strand
AAATGCGAAATTGGAAAAAAGCTATTTTATTTTTAGGGGCGGGTGCGGCTAGTTTACTTATCATTTATACCGTATTCCATTTCGTATTTTTAGATCTTTTCGTCGATCTCTGGTGGTTTCAATCACTCCAATACGAAAGCTACTTCTGGCTTCGGCTATTTTATCGATTTCTCATCGGTGGTGGATTCACGCTAGCCTTATTCCTCATATTTTTCTTTCATTTTTGGATAGCGTCGAGTTATTTGGGAGTTAATGAGGAATCTACGCTAAAACCTGGATTGCAAAAAGCACTTTATATTTTTAAAAACAAATCGGTTAAATTTTACACGCCTTTAGCACTGATTCTAGCGGTGGTGGTCGCTCTTCCCCTTTATTACGAATGGGAATCAACATTGATGTTTTTATTCGGTTCTGATTCAGGTTTTAAAGATCAGGTATACGGTAACGATGTTAGCTTTTATTTGTTCGATTATCCTGTCTTCCAACTCATCCAGAAAGAATTACTCATAACAGCGGTCTTAATATTCGCCTTTGTTGCTGTACTCTATTTTGTAGAACACCGCCGACTAGCGAGCGAAACTCAAGACTACCCGTTGGGCGCGAAGATACACCTGTCGATTCTGTGGGGATTTGTTGTGTTGTTTGTCGTATGGGGCTTTTTGTTGGACCGTTTCAGCCTCCTTCAGGAAAGTCTTCACGAACCCGTCTTCTTTGGTCCTGGGTTTATAGAAATTCGCTATTATCTTCCGCTAATTTGGTTGTCGATTTTTGCATTTTTGAGCATTGCAGCTTCGGCTTTGGTCGTGGTGTTCCGACAAAACAAAATTTCCATGGCTGTTTTAATTATTTCAATGATTTCCCTGGTCGGAGCGGTTGGATTACGAAATATAACGACTATCCCTAATCTAATCGAACGGTTTATCGTTACACCGAATCCGGTTAAAGCTGAAAAACCTTTTATGAAACATAATATCGAGGCTACGCTGCACGCATATGCCCTTGATGATATTGAAACCATCGATTTCAAAGTAACATTGGCGCCTGAATTCGACCTTGCACAGCAGATTGATGAAGAGCATCTTCAAAATATTCCTGTTTGGGATCGACAGTTACTGAAGGACGTCTATCAGCAACTACAGGGAATTCGGCCTTATTACCGTTTTGACAGTGTTGATGAAGATCGCTATGTAATCGAAGGTGAAAAAATCCAAGTCAATATAGCCGCACGGGAATTAAATATAGATAAGCTCCCCAAGGAGGCGAAAAGTTGGGAAAATCAATATTTGCGTTATACCCATGGTTACGGAGCTGTGATAACGCCCGCCGCCCAATCGGGCGGAAAACCAATGGATTGGTATCTCCGTGATCTCAATCTACATACTAATGTTGGTTTAACGACAAAAACACCGGATATATATTATGGTTTGGAAAGTTTGAAACGCGCAATCGTGCCGAACGAACTAGTTGTTGTCGGGCTTTCGGGAACCCGTTCCGAACCTATGCAAAACTATGAAGGGAAAGGGGGTGTACCCATTCCTTCATTATTTAGGAAAATGCTGTTTGCCTTTTACTTTAATGATGAAAAAATCTTTTTTTCCACCAATATCAATACTCAGAGCAAAATACTTTTCCGTCGCAATATCAAACAACGCATTGCCACCTTGGCACCCTATTTAGCGTTGGACAGTGATCCCTATCTAGTCCTGACTCCGAGCAGATTTTACTGGGTACAAGATGCTTATACCTTTTCCGATCAGTATCCGGTATCCAAGCATAGTCACTATCAGTTTGAGGACAATCCGGGAGTACGTTCAAAGGCTCGTTTCAACTACATCCGCAACTCCGTTAAAGTGGTTGTGGATGCATACAATGGGACCACAAGTTTTTATATTTCGGATCCGAATGACCCTATTATCAAAGCATACAGCAGCGCTTACCCAGGCGTATTTAAAGATTTGAATGAGATCCCCAGTGAAATACAAACTCATTTGCGGTATCCGAGAGATCTTTTTTATATTCAGATGCAAATATATGCCAAATATCATCAGGTCGAACCGGCGTTATTTTATCAACAAGCGGAGACTTGGGATTTTCCTTTAGTTGGAAAAAAGGATATGAAGCCTTATTATTTGACAACGAAATTGAAAAGCTGTGCGAACATGGAAGAATTCGTGCTCATTGCTCCAATGACCCCGATTCGACGGGATAATCTGAGTGCTCTTGCGATCGCGGGATCAGCAACGCTTAAAGATTGCGGCGCAGGGTACTTACCGAAAATTGCTGTTTACAAATTTGATAAAGACATCCAGGTCAACGGCCCATCACAGGTTAGTGCACTGGTAGATCAAAATCCGGAGATATCGAAACAATTTACGCTTTGGGACCAACACGGATCAAATGTCGTTATTGGAAGGATGATTGTATTGCCGGTTGGAAATTCCATTCTTTATGTTGAACCTGTTTATCTCATATCAGCAACTGAAACCAAGATTCCAGAATTGGTTCGTATTATTGTGGCTATGGGTAGTGATGTGGTGATGGAAAAAACATTGAAAGAAGGATTTAAAAAGCTGGAGGCAAAACTTAGAACCAAACCACAATAGTAAGGTTAATACCATTGTTAGCTTACCAGTTTTGTACGTGGGAATGTGATGTCGTATTTCTCCAGCGTATATTTTCGAAATGTGCCAATCGTACGGCCAACCATACTTTCTCACGTGCCTTGAATAAGAATACGCTTGTGGTTCCTCGCTACGGAGCCTTGTGAGCAATAGGGGCTAAGAGTAGTATATTTTTGGGGACTGCTGACTTGGGAGAAGGTATGACAGAATCTTCGACACGAACACCAAGCCTGGTTGCAAGGGATGATTTTCCAGTATTGTTCAAAGTGCTTCAAGAAGCTGGATATGACCTGGTGGGTCCAACCGTGTGTGATCATGCTATTGTCTACGAAAGCATAGGTGGTGTTGACGATCTTCCTATTGGCTGGACAGACGAGCAAGAAGCCGGTTCCTATCGGATTAAACCTCGAAATGATAAGGCTCTTTTTGGCTTCAATGTCGGTCCCCATTCGTGGAAAAAGTTTCTCCATAGGCCATCGATTAGTCTGTGGAAAGCTCATAAGAAAGAATCAGGCTTTGTCGTTTCTGTTACAGATGAATTAGTTCCGAAGCAGGCTTTTATTGGTGTTCGATCATGTGAGCTTCACGCCATTGCTATCCAAGATCGTGTACTCATGGGTGATTGTTTTGTTGATTCGAGTTACGCTGCAAGGCGACAAAATATCTTTACGGTCGCTGTGCAATGCACCCAAGCGGGTGGGACCTGTTTTTGTGTATCAATGAACAGCGGTCCGAAAGCGGACAACGGGTATGATTTAGCGGTTACTGAATTAATTGACGGGGACTATCATCGGTTCTTGATAGAGTCTGGATCGGACGCAGGGGATGAAATCTTGTCTCAGGTTCCGGGGGTAGCAGCAAACCAACACGATTACGATCAAGCCGAGCGGGCAATTGCTAGTGCAGCAAGTCAGATGGGGCGCCATCTAGATACTACTGACATCCGAGATTTGTTATATCGTAATACCGAAAACAATCATTGGGAAAAAATTGCGGAACGGTGTTTATCTTGTACGAATTGTACAATGGTGTGTCCAACATGTTTTTGTACGACGGTAGAAGATGTCACCGATCTTGAAGGAGAAATAGCGGAACGTGTCCGGCATTGGGATTCCTGTTTTAACGCCAATTTTTCGTTTCTTCATGGGGGTGTCGTCAGGCAATCAACAGCATCTCGATATCGACAGTGGATGACCCATAAGCTAGCGTCCTGGCAGGATCAATTTGGGAGTTCCGGGTGTGTTGGTTGCGGTCGTTGTGTGAGTTGGTGCCCAGTTGGTATTGATATTACTGAGGAAGCCAATGCGATTCGCCGCAGCGATTTGGGCGGAAAGACACCGACAATCGTTGAGCCATAGTAGTGGAAAACCTAGAACGTTTAATTACTGAGCACTCTTTTTTTAAAGGCATGAAGAATGAGCATATTCGGTTGTTGACGGGTTGTGCTTCGAATGTGCGGTTCCCAAAAGGTTCTTATATTTTCAGGGAAGGAGAAACGGCGAATACTTTTTATGGTATTCGGGCTGGAAGGGTTGCTTTAGAGATTTATTCGCCAGCACAGGGCCCACTTCAGATCGATACGCGTAAAAGTGGGGGAATTTTAGGTTGGTCTTGGATCGTTGCCCCTTATCGATGGTACTGTGATGCTAGAGTTATTGAGGATGTGCGGGCTCTCGCGCTTGACGGTGCGTGTCTGCGTGGCAAATGCGAGAAAGACAAGAACCTTGGATATGAACTATATACCCGGTTTATCCCTCTCATGCACCGTAGTTTAGAAGTCACTCGTTTGCAATTGATGGATGTTTATGGATCCCAATAATCGTATGCAAACAACTTTCCCATCGAATGGTGTTGGTTACCCGATGGTTCCGATGCCGTGCTCGATTATGCAGTTTCAACCTGAAACGTCGGATACATTTACATTGACCCTCGATGTATCAGGGCTTAAAGGCGGCCTAAGATTTAAGCCAGGCCAGTTTTGTATGCTTTATGTGTTTGGTGTGGGTGAAGTCCCAATTTCGATAAGCGGTGATTCCAATGCTTCAACGGAGCTACAACACACAATTCGGGCTGTGGGAAATGTAACGCGCTCGATGCAGAAATTAAGGCAAGGCGATATGTTGGGTGTTCGGGGTCCATTTGGAACGCCATGGCCGGTTCGGGAAGCACAAGGCCAAAACATCATGATAATCGCGGGTGGTATCGGATTAGCCCCACTTCGTCCTTTGATATACCACATTCAAAGGCATCGAGATGATTTTGGCCAAATCAATATTTATTATGGCGTTCGTTCGCCAAGTGATCTGCTTTTCACCAATGAGTTGCAGGAATGTAAAAGTCGGTTTGACATCGATTATTCATTAACCGTCGACCATGGAACCGGTTGTTGGAAAGGTAATATTGGTGTGGTGACACAATTACTAAAAGAGTTCGATTGCCAATCCGATAAGACAATTGCGGTGCTTTGTGGTCCAGAGGTTATGATGCGTTTTTCGACACGTGAACTGAATAATCTCGGTATCGACGATGAGCGGATTTTTTTATCTATGGAACGCAACATGCAGTGCGCTACTGGATTTTGTGGGCATTGTCAGTATGGTCCGGAATTTATTTGTAAGGACGGTCCGGTATTTCGATTCGATAAAATTAAAGCCTTTTTTTCGGTCCGTGAAATATGAATCGATTGGCCAACTAAAATTTCCTGCCAGGTCCGGTAGTGAGGTGTTGCCAAAGCTTATGGATACAACACGCGTATTGTCGCCAGCCTTCGATAAAAAAAGGGTGAGGAATGCAGGCTAGAGGACTCCCGACGCTCGCGGTATGGAAGTTTGCTTCTTGCGATGGGTGCCAGCTCAGCCTTTTGGATTGTGAGGACGAACTGTTAGCGGTTGCGTCTGAAATCCGGATTGCACAATTTATGGAGGCATCTCGCGCACAGATCGAAGGTCCTTTTGATTTGTCACTCGTTGAAGGTTCGATCACAACACCACAGGATGTCGAACGAATTCAGAAAGTCAGGCAGCAGTCAAAGGTGGTGATTTCGATTGGCGCATGTGCGACGTCAGGTGGTATTCAGGCGTTGAGAAATTTTCGTGATGTGGGTGAGTTTATGTCCATCGTTTATGCGAATGTAGCGTATATCGACACCTTGGCGACATCTACTGCAATTTCAGACCATATCCAGGTTGATTTTGAGTTGCGCGGTTGCCCGGTGGATAAACGGCAGTTGTTGGAGGTGATCAATGCCTACTTGAATGGACGAAAACCCAATATTGCGTCCCATAGCGTGTGCGTTGAATGTAAGTTGCGTGGGACAGTGTGCGTGATGGTGGCCCAAGGTATAGCATGTCTGGGGCCGATAACCCAGGCAGGTTGCGGGGCATTATGCCCGGCTTATGATCGTGGGTGTTATGGCTGTTTTGGTCCACAGGATACCTGTAACACTGATTCGCTTGCTAGAACCTGGTTGAGCAAGGGGAAAAAACCCGTGGAAGTGGAACATGTTTTTCACAGCTTTAACGCTGCGTTGGAACCTTTTTCGAGTGCGGGGGAAAAGTATGGTTGAAACCATCAATGTGGATTACTTGGCCCGAGTGGAGGGTGAAGGTGCACTGACTATACGGTTCAAGGGCGATCAAGTTGAGGACGTCAAATTGCGTATTTTCGAACCGCCCAGGTTTTTCGAAGGATTCCTGCGTGGAAGGTCTCAGGAGGAAGCGCCCGATCTTACGGCGCGGATTTGTGGCATCTGCCCGGTCGCCTATCAGATGAGTGCTTGCCACGCGATTGAGGATGCACTGGATCTAAGGGTTGACGATACGCTGCGTCGTCTGCGCCGATTACTTTATTGTGGTGAGTGGATTGAAAGTCACTGTCTGCACATGTTTTTGCTACATGCACCGGATTTTCTGGGGTATCAAGATGCAATCTCGATGGCTAAAAGCCATGGTTCATTGGTAAAGCGTGGTTTGCGAATGAAAAAAGCTGGAAACGCAATTGTCCGTATTGTTGGTGGTCGGGAGGTTCACCCGATCAATGTTCGGCTAGGTGGTTTTTATCGTGCCCCAAGTGTTAAGGAATTGGAATCGCTGATACCCGAACTAAGTTGGGCGTGCGAAGCTGCTCTGGAGACCGTTAGGGACTTTTCGACCTTTGATTTCCCGGCTTTTGAACGCGATTACGAATTTGTGGCGTTGCAACACCCTGAGGAGTATCCGTTTTGCGAGGGCCGTATCGTGTCCAACAAAGGGTTGGACATTCCCATTAACGCCTACGATGATCATTTTGAAGAACAGCAGGTGCCTCATTCGACGGCGTTGCACTCTATTATCCGAAATCGCAGTGAATATTTCTGCGGTCCGTTGGCCCGCTTTAATCTTAACTATGATAAATTATCAACGGCTGCGCGCCACGCTGCTGAATCGGCCCGTTTTAGTGTGCCCTGCTTAAATCCGTTTAAGAGTCTGCTAGCAAGGGCTGTCGAAGTTGTGCAAACTTTCGATGAGGCTTTGTCGATTATTCAATCGTACACGCCGCCAGAGCAAGCGTACATGGAAGTTTCGAAAAAGCCAGCAACGGGTTTCGGTTGTACCGAAGCACCACGTGGCATTCTGTACCATCGTTATCGACTGGATGCTGAAGGATTGATTCAGGATGCTCAGATCATCCCTCCCACCTCGCAAAATCAAAAGTCGATAGAAACCGATCTTTATGCAATTGCACCGCAGTTGGCAGCGATGCCCCATGACGATGCAACCTGGCTAGCCGAACAAACCGTGCGGAATTATGATCCCTGTATCTCGTGTTCGACTCATTTTTTAAAGCTTAAGGTTGAACGAAGCTGATGTTGGGAGAGGTTCTGGTTATCGGTTTTGGACAACCTGTAGCGGGTGACGATGGAGTTGGAATTGCTGTGGTTCGCGAACTTAGTCAAAAGCCTTGGGCTAAATCGGTAGAAATTCGAGAGATGACCGATCCACTTCGATTGATAGATTTGTTCGATTCGGGTCAGCGGATGATTCTGGTAGACGGTATCGTCGGCAAAAACATTAGCGGTACGGTTCTCAGTATTAACTCGGCCGATTTAGCCGATGGAAAGGTTAATCCTGTTTCCAGTCATGGTGTCAATGTCGCCCAGGTTATAGAGCTTGCACAGGTTGTGGCGGAGGATAATTCATTTCCTGAAATTCAAATTGTAGGGATCACAATCAAGCCGCCAGTTAGATTTACAGACCAAATGTCGCCAGAGGTGACGGCAGCGATCCCGAAAGCTGTTATGAAAATTCGTACCCTTCTTGAAGTGTAATCATGCATGAGTCATCGCTTGCAAAACAAATTCTGTCCGCTGTAATTGAACGGTTAGGGTCTCAAGACCAACGAAAAATCAGTAGGGTATCAGGTTGGGTCGCCGAAACAGAGTCGCTGACACTGGAAGCCTTGCAGTTCCATTTTTCAGCGCATGCTCGGCAAACATCCGCTGAAAATGCGATTCTGGATCTGGAGTTAGTTCATGTGCGCGCACGATGTAACGATTGCAATTGTGAATATAAACCAGAACACCACCTCACCTTGTGTCCGGAATGCGGTGGTGTTGATGGCATATTGCTATCCAATACCGGTATTGGAATCGATACTATTGAGCTTGAATAGGTGATGCAACGGCTTGCGTTAAATATCTATGGCATTGTGCAGGGCGTTGGTTTCAGACCCTTTATAAAGAATCTTGCCGACCAGTACGAATTAAGCGGCTGGGTGCAGAATACGTACGATGGTGTGTACATTGAAGTACAGGGTTTGAGGCCGTCTGTAGATAAATTTCTCGGATCAGTGCGACAACTACCACCCACACAAGCCAAAATCCACCGCATTGATATTCGTGAAACCACGGTTGATAAAATCCAATCGTGCAAGATCGATTTTAGAATTAGAGAGAGTGTTCAGAGTAAATCTGTAACCTCAACCTTATCACCCGATATTGCGATTTGTGAACAGTGCCTCGCTGAAATACGGTCACCAACTTCACGTCGATACCGATATCCCTTTACTAATTGTGCACACTGTGGCCCCCGATACTCGATTACCATAAGGTTTCCTTACGATCGAGAGAATACCTCCATGCGTTTTTTTAAAATGTGTGCATTGTGCCGCAGTGAGTACGAAAACCCCAAAGACAGGCGCTATCATGCTCAGCCAATTGCCTGTCCAGTTTGTGGGCCTCAAGTGCAGTTTATGGCTAGAAATGGTACCGTGCTAGCAGCGGGTGACAATGCCCTGAATCAAGCGATCAAGGCCATTTGTGAGGGGAAAATTATTGCGGTAAAGGCATTGGGCGGTTTTCAGCTTTGTCTGGACGCGAGTAATGAATCCGCTGTTAGGCTTTTGCGTAAACGCAAACAGCGTCCCGACAAACCCTTTGCGATTATGTGCAAATCCTTGGGTTCGGTAGTCGATTATTGCTCAGTAACCTCAAAAGAGCTTGATGTGCTAACGTCCAGCACAGCGCCGATCACGCTTTTGCGAAAAGTAATAGGTTTAACCTTGGCCGATGCGATTGCGCCGGGCAATCCACGTTTGGGTGTTGCCCTTGCTTATACGCCTTTGCACCATCTGTTGCTTGAAAATCTTACCTACCCAATAGTATGTACCAGTGGTAATCAAGCTGGCGAGCCGATGTGTATCGAAACTGATGAAGCTTTGACAAAGCTTGGTTTACTTGCCGATTATTTTTTAACAAACAATCGGCGGATCGAGCGTCCTCTTGATGATTCTGTGGTTCAGATTAATGACTCTGTTTGTCAGGTATTGCGTCGTGCACGAGGGTATGCACCTTTGCCGTTAATCTTGGCGGAAAAGAATCCGTGTGTAGTTGCATTGGGTGGTCATCAGAAAAATACAGTAGCTTTAGTGATGGATCAGCAACTGATATTAAGCCAATACATTGGTAATTTAGATTCGTATAAAGCAGTAGAATCCAGTCAATGGGCAGCCAAGGACCTAATTGATTTTTATGAGACAGCTCCGGACCGTGTGGCTTGTGACATGCATCCCGACTATTCGTCAACGCTAATTGCCAGGGACTTCGCTTTAAAATACAAAGTACCTCTGGAGATAGTCCAGCACCATCACGCGCATGCGGTTTCAGCAATGGCAGAGCATCAGCTTAGTGGTCCGGTTTTAGCTTTGTGCTGGGATGGGACAGGCTACGGTAGCGATGGTACGACTTGGGGTAGTGAAGCGCTGGTGTGCACCTATCGGGATTTTAGTCGTAAAGTTCACCTCAAGTCATTTGGCTTGCTGGGTGGGGAACAGGCGATTAAAGATCCGCGGCGCGTAGCGTTCAGTATGGCGTATCAGGTGTTTGGAGAGAAGATACCTGCCTATATTTTGGGTTTATTCAGTAAGGAAGAATTGGGGGTTTTTCAGGGGATGTTGGAAAAATCCTTTAATTGTCCGCGCTCAACCGCAATGGGCCGATTGTTTGATGCCGTGGCAGTACTATCAGGAATTCAAAGAAAATCGAGCTTTGAAGGTCATGCCGCCATGGCCGTGGAATTCGCTGCGGATAGAGAATTAGGCGTCAAAGGTGTTTATCCAATTCCGTTGTGTTCGAGTTCCGACGGAACGTATGTTGCCGATTGGCGTCCTTTATTATTTTCCATTCATGAGGATCGTCGGCGGCGTACACGCCCAGGAGTTATCGCTGCACGTTTTCACAATAGCTTGGCATCGTTGGCAGAAAATATTGCATTGAAAATCAATTTACCGAATGTCGTGTTGAGCGGTGGCTGTTTTCAAAATACCTTGCTAACTAAAAAAGTTAGCGCACGGTTGCGAAAGGCTGGCCTGGAGGTTCATAATCACTGTAATGTACCGCCGAACGATGGCGGTCTCGCCCTAGGGCAGGCGCTAGTCGTCGCCGCTCGGAGTCGTTCTGTTTGTAAAGAATAACCATGTGCTTGGGAATTCCCGGAAAAATCGTTTCCATCGTCAAAGCGCCACTGCGAATGGCTAAAGTTTCTTTTGGTGGGATACTTAAGGAGGTTTGCTTGGCCTATTGTCCTGAAGCTGAATTAGGGGATTATGTGGTCGTTCATGCAGGTTTTGCTATCAGTACCCTTGATGAAAAGGAAGCCCGGAAGACACTCGATTACTTTGACCAGATCGGTGATCAGCAGCCCAAGGTATCCTCATGAAATATGTCGACGAATTTCGAGATCCTTCCAGCAGCTTAAAATTGTCTGCAGCTATTGCAGATACGGTCAGTCGATCATGGTCCATTATGGAAGTCTGTGGCGGTCAAACCCATTCGATCGTGCGCCATGGTCTTGATAAACTCTTGCCTGACTCGGTTTCCCTGATCCATGGGCCGGGGTGTCCCGTTTGTGTAACACCCTTGGAAATGATTGATGCCGCAATACATCTAGCGTCACGCGTTGATCTGATTTTTTGCTCATTTGGAGATATGTTGCGTGTTCCTGGTACCAACCAGGATCTCCAGCAAGCTAAGGCAAAAGGGGGTGATGTTCGGATCGTGTATTCACCTCTCGATGCGCTTGAAATTGCCAAAAACAGTCCTACCCAGGAAGTTGTTTTTTTCGCGGTAGGATTTGAAACAACCGCGCCAGCGAATGCAATGGCCGTATATCAGGCACGTGAAAACGCAATTGACAATTTTTCCATCGTGGTTTCGCATGTGCTTGTGCCACCAGCGTTGCACACTATTTTGTCCCATTCTGATAACCAGGTTAATGGTATTCTGGCGGCTGGCCACGTGTGCACTATCATGGGCGAGGAAGAATACGTTCCAATTGCCAATCAATATGGTACTCCTATCATTGTGACGGGCTTTGAGCCGCTCGATATTCTACAAGGCATTTATCTGTGTATAAAACAATTGGAAAGGGGTCAGGCAAATGTAGTCAATCAGTATTCCCGTTCGGTTCGTCGCCATGGAAATACCGCAGCGAAGAATATGATCAATGAAATTTTCGAAGTTGTTCCAAGGTCTTGGCGGGGGTTGGGTAAGATACCCAAAAGTGGATTGGCATTGCGTGATAAGTACTCCGAATTCGACGCGATGCGAAAATTCAATATCAAGACCATTCCAGCTATCGAACCTGAATTCTGTATCAGTGGGCAGATTCTTCAGGGATTGAAAAAACCACCTGAATGTCCAATGTTTGGGACTGTTTGCACACCAGAACACCCCCTAGGTGCCACTATGGTGTCCGCTGAAGGGACCTGCTCCGCCTATTTTAAACATAGAATCCCACTTGGCGAATGTTCGGCGATATAAATTCTACGTGTCCAATTCCGATCGACCCAACTGAGATTATTTCTTTGGCGCATGGAGGGGGAGGGCGGTTGATGCAAGAGTTAATCGATTCTGTGTTTTATCCAGCATTCTCAAATCCTCTTTTGGATCAGCGTCACGATAGCTCCGTTGTCGATCTGAGTGGGTTGCGCCTTGCCCTGACGACCGACGCTTTTGTTGTCAGCCCGTTATTCTTCCCTGGAGGAGATATCGGTAAACTGTCGGTGTGCGGTACAGTTAACGATCTGGCAATGAGTGGAGCCAAACCGTATTTCCTTACGGCAAGTTTCATCCTCGAAGAAGGTCTTGCCAAAAGCGCCCTAAAGGCAGTCGTTTCGTCGATGCGTAAAGCTGCGGATGAGGCCGGCATTTCGATTGTTACCGGTGATACGAAAGTGGTTGATAAAGGTAAGGGCGATGGACTTTTTATTTCCACCACCGGCGTTGGTTTGGTTGCCCCGAGTCTTTCTATTCAACCGAGAAACGTCGAACCGGGAGATGCAATCATCATCAGTGGTGATATTGGGCGGCATGGGATTGCAATTTTGTCGGTTCGGGAAGGACTTTCCTTTGAGCAGGCATTGGACAGCGATTGTGCATCATTAAATTCTCTTGTTGAACACATACTTGAAGAATCTAAGGATGTTCATTGTATGCGTGATCTGACACGTGGTGGACTGGCGGCGGCTGTCAATGAAATCGCGAGGGATGCGATGGTTGGAATCGAAATTGATGAAACAGCCATTCCGGTTGTGGAGCCGGTTCGAGGTGCTTGCGAGCTGCTAGGACTGAATCCCTTGTATGTAGCCAATGAGGGCCGAATGATCGCCTTTATAAAAAGGGAGTCTGCAGATAAGATCGTAGCAGCGTGTAAAAACCACCCGCTGGGGTACGGTGCAGCATTGATCGGTCGCGTAACAGCGAGCCACCCCGGTACTGTTTTGTTAAACAACGGAATCGGTGTATCCACCGTACTAGATCTGCTCAGTGGGGAACAGCTTCCCAGAATTTGTTGATGCAATATACCTCAATGTTTGACTCAGCGATTGAAATATTCTAAAGGTTTTATTATTCATCCAGGAAGGACAGCGATAGGAGAAAGCGAATATTCATCAAAAGGATTTAAAAAATAAATTTATCTATAGCGCCGTCATTTTAAGATTATACAAATGGATATGGTGACCGTTAGGCTACGCATAAATCAGGAAACAGCACATGAATAAGAACGAAAAAACAAACTACATCGAATTCCCAGCAAAAAATATTAAATCGGCAAGAGCATTTTTCACTGCAGTATTCGGTTGGTCCTTTGTGGATTATGGCCCTGACTATACGGTTTTCACAGATGAAGGACTTAATGGTGGCTTTTATAAATCCAATTTGTCTAGCGCTACGGCAAACGGTAGTGCGCTTATGGTTTTCTATAGCAACGCGCTAGAGAAAACCCAGTTAAAAATAGCAAATGCCGGAGGTAAAACCATAAAACCCATATTTTCATTTCCCGGGGGTCGGCGTTTCCACTTTTGTGATCCTAATGGCAATGAATATGCTGTATGGTCGGATGTAAATCTATGACAAAGCATATTCCCTCAAAAGTAAAATAGTGTTTTTCGAGTAGAATAAATTCTATTTTTTTGCCGTTCACCCCTGTGGTTGACAACCCACAGGATCTTCCGTATCTTTTTTTTGAAAAAGGAATTTAACGAAATAGTTTGTACAACTCTATCTGGAATCGTAAATGAACGAAATTCGATTTAAATAAACCATGTCGACTATCGCCAACATAAAGTTGCTTGTTGCTAATAAGAGAAAGTACCTATTCGAATGGAAATTGGTCAATCACATCGTTGCAACCTTCTTTTTATTGGTAAGTCTGGAAGCAACATATTTATTTTACCGAAATGGTCAAGTTTTCACTGAAGAGTTTCTTCTTGATATTTATCTTACTCTTTCGGTAGTTTTGGTCACTGGAGCGGTCTGGCATTTGAAATCATACGGGACCGATCTTGAATCAGTCCACCTGGGTATGATGACAGGTATGACTCTGGGAATGCAGTCTGGAATGATGGTTGGAATAGTCCTTGGTGCAACCGATGGTTTTTTTGTTGGGGCATTGGTTACCATGGTTCTGGCGGCAATACTTGGCGCTATAGGCGGCACGTGTAGTGGTGTGGCTGGAATACTAGAAGGACTCATGGCGGGCAGCATGGGAGGCATTATGGGCGCGATGACAGGGACCATGTTGCTTGATGATTTATTTTGGTTTATGCCTCCGTTTATGATTCTTAACTTCATTATTATGATAGGGCTAATTTTTATGGTCTACAAAGAGGTGACCGAAAACAAAGGGATACTCCATAAATCTCCTCCTAGATTTGTGTACTTTTTTCTATTTAACTTGGTAGCATTGACCATTTTAATCCTCGTTGTCAATTTGGTCCCAGAAGGTAGTACTGGTGACCATGTTGGGATGCATCACTAATCCTAAACACTGCGCAGAATGCTAATTAGCCTGATGGCTTAATAAGGGTCTGTTTAGGACACCACCATATATGACTATATAGGGCTGGTTTAATTCTGGACCATTTTTGTCAATTACAGTAATTAATTCGCCTAAATGATCAATACATTTAATTTGATCAGGGGTACCTTTGTTTTGGCCACTATATTCGAGGTATTCGATTAATCGTAATCTGCAACGAGACTTGGAAATGAATAAGTATCTGCAAAACCTTATATTCTTGTGGCTTTCATCGGTTTAGGCGTTCTAATTGCCATTGTGTTGTTAGTAGGTCGTGAGCCTTTAAAACATGTCGGTACAGAAATGCCCAGAAAAACCGTCGAGGTTATTAACGCAAAGCATGTTCCATTTAGGGCGATGGTAACTGCTTACGGTAATGTGGAACCGACGATCACCCTGATTACTTTGGCCGAAGTTAGCGGCAAAATTAGTTTTTTGCATCCGGATCTTAAACAGGGCAATAGCATTGCGGCGGGAACGGTGGTATTGCGGATTGACCCGGAGGATTATGAAGTAACATTAAAGCAAACCCAAGCTGATCTAGCAGCTAATCAATCATCCTACAAGCAGTTACAAGTGGAGGAACGGACAACACATCGTTCGTTGAACTTGGCAAAGAAAAATCTTGAGGTAGGTGAAAAAGAATTGGAGCGAATCCGCAGTGTCTGGGAACGTAAAATGATTGCTCGATCAACTCTGGATTCAGAAGAACAGAAAGTCATTCAGCTTCGGCAGCAGGCATCAGAATTACAAGGTCAGCTAAATACATACGCCAGCCGCAAGGCTACGGTACAGGCTCAGATCACCCGTGCAGAAGAGCAGGTGAAAGTTCAAACAACTACACTGGGCCGTACCGCGATCACCTTGCCATTTAGTTCTCGCATTGGCGGCGTATCCGTCGAAAAAGGGCAGTATGTTAACGTCGGTACTACTCTGTTCGAAGCATTGGACATAAACGGTGTAGAGATTAATGCGCAGCTACCCATTTCCCAAATGCGTTCTCTGGTCAGTCATCTGGAAGGTAAAACCTTTGTAAGTTCGAGTATAGGTAAATCTCAGGAAATCCTTGCTAGATTGAACCTATCTGCGCGGGTGAGGTTGGTGGGGGATATGCCAGACGCTAGGTGGGAAGCTAAGGTGTTACGCTTCAGTGAGGCTATTGACCCTATTCGCCGCACTTTGGGTATTGTCGTGGGAATAGACCGGCCTTATGAAAAAATAATCCCTGGCCGAAGACCACCGCTCCTAAAAGGTATGTTCACTGCTGTAGACCTCTTCGCTCCACAGAGAGAAGCTCTGGTAATTCCACGTAGTGCGATACACCACGGCCGTGTGTATCTGGTCGATAAAGATAAGCGTTTGCAGATCAAGACCGTCGGAATCCAACAACAACAGGGCGACTTGGTGGTGATACGTAGTGGCTTGCAGGACGGAGACCAAATCATTATTAACGATTTAGTCCCGGTCATTGAAGGTATGCCATTGACCCCGATAGTGGCCAGTGATTACGAAAAGAGATTGGCCAAACGTGCCAGTGGAGTGGATTAGTCATGATTCGCTATTTCGCCAGTCATGAGACTGCGGCCAATATTTTGATGTTAGTTATCATACTGGCCGGATTGCTTGTTTTGCCCACACTGAATAAAGAAACCTTTCCTGAAATTGATACCAACAAGATAAAGGTTACTGTGGATTATCCGGGTGCGAGTACCGGCGAAGTGGAAGAAGGTATATGCAATCGACTGGAAGATGCGACCGACGCAATCAGTTTTTTAGAAGAACAACGTTGTGAGGCACGGGACAATATTGGCAGTTTAACCCTGGACATGCAGGAAGAAGGGAACATCCAACAATTCCTGAACGACGTCAATGCAGCCGTGGACGGTATTACCGATTTTCCAGATAATGCTGAAGAACCTGTTGTTGAGGAATTGGGACGCACGAAGCCGGTAGTTAGTGTGGCCATTAGTGCGGATCTGGCCCAACCAGAATTGAAAGCCCTGGCCGAGTATTATCGTGATCGGCTGTTGTCCTTGCCGGAAATACCCATAGTAACGGTCTCTGGTTTTTCTACCCATCAACTTAGTGTATTGATCAAACCGGATAGTCTGCGCCAGTACCACCTAAGTATTGAAGATATCGCCGATCGTATTAAAAATCAGTCCTTGGATATGCCTGCCGGTACTCTGGATACCGATGAACGGACTTACCAAATTCGATTCATGAATGAGCGTCGCACGGTGAACGAACTGGCAGATCTGATAATCCTTGATAATGTCAATGGCGCCCAACTTCGATTGGGTGAAATATCCCGCATTGTAGATGATTTTACCGACGAGGAAATGCGGACAGATCTGAATGGAAAGCCTGCGGCAACCTTGAAAATTAGTAAAAACCTCACGGACGATACCCTCACGGTATTCAATGCGGTACAGACATTTGTTAATGCTGAAAATGCCCGCCTACCCGAAAGCACTCGATTAGTCATTACCCAGGATACCGCGTCCATTGTTCAGGATCGCTTGAATCTGTTGTTGAGAAATGGAATACAAGGTTTAGTTCTTGCTACGCTGGCCCTATTCTTGTTTTTTACCTGGAGGTACACGTTTTGGATTGCCTTGGGACTGCCCATATCTTTTGTGGGTGGCCTAGTCATGATGAGTGCCTTTGGTATCAGCATCAACATGATTTCTATGGTAGCCTTACTTATGGCGATAGGTATCCTTATGGATGATGCTATTGTCATTTCTGAAAGTATTGAAACCGAATACCGTAACGGCAAAAGTCCTTTAGAGGCTTCAGTAGAAGGTATCCGTAAAGTCGCCAGTGGGGTGTTCTCCTCATTTACTACATCAGCAATTCTTTTCGGCAGTTTATTGTTCCTAAAAGGGGATATGGGCCAAATTATGGGAATATTGCCAGTGGTATTGCTTAGTGTACTCACCATCAGTCTAATCGAAGCGTTCCTGATACTGCCTCATCACCTCATGCGATCCTTGGAACGGCATCATGATCAGAAACGGGATGATTGGCGAAATCATTTCGAGACAAGATTCGAACGTCTACGGGATCGAGTAGGATCTGTAGGCGATGTAGCTATTCACTACCGGTATGCAGTGCTTGGCGGTGCTATTGCTTTGTTTATTATCTCGTTTAGTCTAATTCCTGCAGGATTTATTAAATTTAAATCCTTCCCGGACTTAGAGGGGAATATTCTAGATGTACGTATTATTATGCCCCAGGGTACACCGTTTACACGAACGGAAGAGGTTGTAACAATCCTTTTGGATGGTTTGCAGAAAGCTTTAGAGCAACTCCCGCCGGAAAAAGATGAAAATTTGGTTAAAAACATTCAGGTTTCTTACAGCAGTAATGATGATGCTGGTGAAGAAGGTGCTCATCTAGCCACGATTAGCCTGGATTTGCTGGATGCCGAAATACGCAAGAATTCTTTGAATGACTTACGGCGTATGTGGTTAGATGCCACGCCTACCATTACGGATGCCATTTCCATCCAATATAAAGAACCCACCTTGGGACCCGCGGGCCAGGCTATTTCAATTCGCTTGCAAGGCCAGGATCTCAATCAATTGTCGAAGGCTTCCTGGGAATTACAGAATTGGTTGAAGGGTTATTCGGGTGTTTCTAATATCATGGATGACCTGCGTCCTGGTAAACCCCAGTTTAGTGTTAATCTCTATCCAGGGGCTTTAAATTCGGGGCTCGACGCAGAACGACTCTCGCTACAACTACGTGCTGCCTACCATGGTGCTAAGGTTAGCGATGTCTATCAGGGGCAAGAAGCCTATGAGATCAATGTCAAACTGGATAATGATCCACAAAATGCTTTGAGGGATTTTGAAAACCTTACAGTGCTTTCTAAACAGGGAGAGGCGATCCCCCTGGCAGCTATTGCACAAATAAAAGAAGTACGGGAATTCTCACGTATTGTGCGTATCAATCATCAACGTACCATCACAATCTCAGGTGATATAGATAGCGAAATTGCCAATACCAACGAAGTCATCAACGATACAAAAAAACGCTTCCTTCCCCAATTACAACAAAAATACCCTGGTTTGAGATTTAGTTTGGAAGGCGAAGTGAAAAACTCTAAGGAAACTAATACGTCAGTTTTGAGTGGATTTATCTTCGGTGTCGCGGGTGTGTATTTGTTATTGTGCCTGATTTTTCGTAATTATTGGGAACCCTTTATAGTTTTGATTAATATTCCACTGGCCCTCATTGGTGTCATCTGGGGCCACTTGATTATGGGATTAGATCTTACGCTGCCAAGCATGATTGGTTTTGTATCCCTGGCTGGTATTGTTGTAAACGATTCGATTCTTTTGGTGGAATACGTTAAATTACGTAGTCGTGAAGGTATGGTGATACAGAGTGCGGTAGGCCAAGCGGTGAGGGATCGTTTTCGTGCAATCTTTTTGACCTCTATTACGACTGTCGCCGGTATGTTTCCGTTATTGTTGGAAACCAGTCTGCAGGCCCAGGTATTGGTGCCCCTGGTGACGAGTGTAGTGTTTGGTATGCTCGCTGCTACTTTTCTGACCTTGCTGGTATTGCCCGCAAGCTACACGATGATGCAAGATTTGGGTTTCGTGGAAGCGGCAGAAAAGGAGGATGAAAACTAAAAAAATTAAAGACTTTAAATAACTTTTATCGATTCTATAGGATAAAAGTACCCTCAAATAATATCGAGGAATCCATATATTTGGCTCGTACCCGCTGTTTACGGTCGGGCACGAGCCAGGGAATGCATCAACTCATATCCCATTAGATTTACGGGTAAGGACGATAGCGTTGGTATCGGCGTTATCGTGGCCAACGACTAATACGATAGCCTTTCCTGCATGTAAAGCGTCTATTTCTTCCTGCATCAGGTCGAATTCGTAAGGTGGCGCATCACTTTTTGTCATTCGGATTGCGTATTCGCGTGCTGGTTCAGTTTCTGGAAATATATCTCTATAAATCATTGCTTGATCTCCTCTCGTATCGTTTATTAACCAAACGGGATTAATAGTAGATCATGGGATAAAACACCGGGAAATGACCTACGTCAAGGACAAACGATATTTTTTGGTCGAAAGCTAACAAAAACAGTATTCATTCTCAAAAAGTGATCTGCTTGTTTTAACGCTTGTTATTCTTGTCGATTAATTCAATGAAGCGGAAATATAGTAATAGCACCAAAAGTATCCAACCGACCGGGTAAGAAAGCACCCCAGAGAAAAAAGCGATCAGAGTCAATGTTAGCAACGACACTATTAAGACTAAAGGAAAATCTAATTTCAATGATAAGGCCTCCAAATTGTCTCGAATCAAATAACGAATGCTTTATACCGGGCATACTTGGCTTAATGGCCCTACACAACGAGTTTTTAAATGTTGAACCAAAGTGTTATTTTCGTACAAATTTTTAACTGGGGGCTAAGTTCTGTTAGCAACATCGTTATGTAGTATTGATAGAGGAAAGTATCATGAATATCCAAACACTCACTATGTTCTTTATGTGGTGCACAATCATTAATGGTGGCATCTTGGTTCTATGGGCAATGATTTTTTTGTTCGCCTCAGATTTTGTGTTTCGGATACATAGCAAATGGTTTCCAATCCCCCGGGATACCTACAATTTGGTTATTTATGCGCTTATCGGAATGTTTAAAATTGTCTTTATCGTCTTCAATGTCGTGCCCTACGTGGCGTTGCTGATCGTGGGATAAAAAACGATTCGTTAATAAGCCTTTGGTACTGCCGGTAGTATCGGTGAACTCCCTTGTTGCTATACTATCTGGCGAATTGACTAAGGCGATTTACGCTTTCTCACCGGAGCATCTGTAATCAAAGGGAATCGTGCTTTTTTAATGACTCCCACGGGCCAATTTTGGTTTTTCGTCCCGGAGGTTTTCTAAATTAATGACAGGCTGTTTTCTAGCGGCCAATTTTTCCTGTCGAGCGCGAGCCAAGTAACCGGCCAACGCACCTCCTGATGTCATCAGAATAATCAGCCCTAAAGTCACAAATTGAATTACGATCATGACTATACCAGCTCCTGCCGCTAGGGCGAATGCAACGCCAATTTTGAAACTAGCTTTAGCGTAGGTGCGTTTTGTTTCCTTCTCTATCTTCTGTAAACTTTGGGCGATAATCGTTGCTTTATCGCGTTCGGTGTTGATTAATAATTGCTCTCTATCTTGTGCGTGGTTTTGTTGGATGCGTACCATCTCATCTTTATGAATATCGGTTGCTATTGAAACAAACCAAAAAGTTGTTAACAGAGCTACCACTAGAGCAAAAAATCCTATAATTATGATTAGTTGCAGATCATTGGACCAGTTAAAAGCGATGACGACCAATCCGGTAGTGATTAGTTGAATGAGAATGATCCCCGGTAGAAATCTGAACATAGGTTGCTATTTGATAAATGATTGATTAACCAACCAGCGCCATTCCTCCTTGATGCTCAGCTTTTCTGGGGATGCGTTTCCCACTTGTTTATACCAATAGAGGGAATTTTGCCGATTTCCCTCCTTACGGTGAAGATAGGCATGAATTTGTGCGGCATTTTTATCACGAAGCTGTTGTACGATTGCATGGGCCTGATGCCAATTTCCCTTCGCATCGTACCAAAGTGCCTGAAGGTGTAGGCTGATCGAATCGGGGCATTTGTCAGCGTTTAAGGATTTCTCAAAGGTGTCAGCGTTCATCGTAAAGCGTTCGGCTATATCTGTGGATTCAGGTATAAATTGTTCGTCGTAATTGCTATTAGATATTCGTTTTGACTTAAAGTGCCAAACGGTAAACAAACCGATGTGGGGATTCTAATAGATTGTTTAAACCACAATTTTACAATTAATTCTGTGTGGACAGGACAATTTTTAGCTAGTGAGATTGCTGACAACCGGAGGCGTCGATAATTTGATTTAGATCAAGAGGGATAACCCAAACATTTGCTGTAATACACACGATTTTTAATAAATTCATTTGAGCAGAGGAGAGATACTATGAATTTTAAAAAACTATCGCCGTGGAACTGGTTTAAAAACGAGAATGAAACTGAGAGGAGGGCACTCCCCATTGAAACCGCTGACCGCTATGACTATCCCATGGACATAATGCAGAGGGAAATAAATAGGATGTTTGCGGGATTTCCTCGGGGATTCAATTTCCCATCGTTCAATTTACCTGAAATAACGGGAATGTCTGATTTCGTCTTAAGACCGAAAGTTGATATTGCTGAAACCGATACGGAGTATACAATTTGTGTAGAAATACCGGGTGTCGATCAAGACAATGTTCAATTAACGGTTGATGACGGTACCTTGACGATCAAGGGTGAGAAACGTCAGGAAATAGAAAAGAATGATAAGAACTTCCACAGGGTGGAACGCTCGTATGGCTCATTTCAAAGGGTCATTTCCTTACCTGTGGACGCCTTGGAAGATAAGGTTGAGGCAAAATTCAAACGCGGTGTATTGACGATTAGCTTGCCAAGGGATGTTGACAAAAAACCTCCCACGAAACGGATACAAATCGAAGCAGCGGACTAAAGACACGAGTATGTTCTTCTATTTGTTTACGCGGGGAACACACAAAACTAGGTTACTATATTTAGACCGTAACGAATCAGAGTGAATAAAGATGGGGTTTTTGTTTAACTAAAATCGCTGAGTGGTGCTGTTAGTCACCGTGAGGCACGGATAGTTCGCCATTGGTTTTGGGCAAGATTGGGGTTTTGGGAGAAGGTGGCAGTAGTTTCGATGTTGCCAGGGAAGATTACGGAATCATACTTGTGTCGGTATTAAAGATTCTAGAGAGGTAGCCTGTTAGGTGTTGCGGAGTGTAGCATGCATTGCAGGTTGGATGATTAGACCTGAAGCTATGTTATAGGCATATCTTTAAGAGCGAAGCGGGCGGGAATATCAGTGAAACACTGTTTGAAACCTCCTATCGACATTAAAAAATCTAAGTGGAATATAAAGATTATTACAAAATCATGGGTGTCGTACGGGATGCCAGCCAGGATGAGATAAAACGTTCCTACCGTAAACTGGCACGTAAATACCATCCTGATGTAAGTAAGGAGGCTGATGCAGAAGCTCGATTTAAAGAATTGGGTGAAGCTTACGAGGTGCTCAAAGATCCGGAAAAGCGTCTAGCATATGATCAACTCGGTGCTAATTGGAAAACCGGGCAAGAGTTCCATGCTCCTCCAAACTGGGATGCTGGTTTTGAATTTAGCGGTGGCGGGTTTCCGGAAGGGACTCCATCCAGTTTTAGTGATTTTTTTGAGTCATTATTTGGGCAGGGATACCGTTCTACGGAACAAAGAGGAGCGGGTGGTTTCAATGCCAGGACTCAGGACCACCACGCAAAGATTTTGATTAACCTGGAAGATGCTTTACAAGGAGCAACTCAGACTATTACATTGCAGATGCCCGAAGTGGATACGCAGGGTCGTCTGCAGACAAAACAAAGAGTCCTCAATGTTCGTATCCCACAAGGAATCAAGCAGGGTCAACAGATTCGGTTAAGCGGGCAGGGCGCTCCTGGGGAAGGTAAAATACCGTCGGGTGACCTTTATCTTGAAATCGAGTTTAGGGCGCACCCGTATTATCGAGTTGAAGGAAAAGATCTTTATCTTAATCTACCGATAGCGCCTTGGGAAGCTGCACTTGGAAGTACCGTGAAGGTACCAACCCCAGCGGGAACTGTTGATCTGAAAATTCCCCCTGAATCTGCAAATGGCCAAATTTTGCGCCTTAAGGACCGGGGTATTCCCAGTAAACCTCCTGGCAATTTGTATGTTATTCTGCAAGTAGCTTTGCCTCCAGCCAAAACAAAGGTTGCTCGGGAAATATACAATAACATGCGGGAAAAGCTTGCGTTTAACCCAAGGTTACACCTCGGAGTAGAGCAATGAAAGATAATTCATGTCAAACGCATACGGGTTCTATTGTGGGCAATGATTCTTTGATCACAATAGAGGAGTTATGTCAAACCTGTTCGATTGACGTGGAATATATTTTGAACTTAGTGGATGAGGGCGTTATTGAGCCGATCGGAAGTAATTCGGCTCAGTGGCGTTTTGCCGAGCTCAGCCTCCTTAGGATAAAGACGGTTATCAGGTTACAGCGAGATTTAGGTGTGAATGTGTCCGGTGCGGCTCTGGTATTGGATTTGTTGGATGAAGTCAAATTCCTGCGTGCAAAAATAGATCGTATGTCCATCTAGGCTCTGATTGTATTTCGTTGATTTTTTTGTGCGCCACAAGTTCTTTTTGTAATACTGATTTAGGGTAATTTACTATCGTCCACAAATGTTCGATAAAGTTGGATGCTAAAAAAACCGTGAGTGTTAACAATCATCTTTTCCTACCTACTGGTTCCATTTTCAATTGCTCAGGTGATTAGTATTTTGCTCGATGGTAGATTGTCTGACGGTATCTTCCAGCGAATTGAGCGAGATTAATGTCGGCGAAAACGATGTAGGTGAATTTGTTAGACTCTGTGATTGGTTTTGGCAGATATTGCAGGGTGATTATTTTGTGCTCATCCAATTAGATGGTGTTCAGCAATAAAAGACGGTGTTGAAAAAAGTTATGTTAAAGCGAACAATGGTTGGTAATAGTTTTCGGACTCTTGCTTATAGGAAAACCTCGAAAAGGTGATGATATGATAGAAGTCGAAATAATAGCCGCAATTGTGGTTGCGTATTGCTTTTATATTTCAGCAAAGCGAAAAGGGTTGATTTATTTTAGATGGAGTATCATAGGTTTGGCGGTTTATCTGGTGACTCTGCTGGTGTGGAAGAATGTAATAAGCAGCGGGCCAATGATGGTTCACCCAGTTTATACCCGATCCTGGATAATAGGCTTGGCAACAGGAAATCCGGGGGTTATTGCCGGTTCGGTGGCGGCTGTTTTGGTCTGGTTAAAGTTTCTTTATAGGCCACCCAAAAATCAAGATCCTTAGCGGCAATACCCCAGAGAGGTCCTGTATAACCTGTGATAAGTGATAAAGGGGGGGGTGGTAAATTCGTAATAAACTGATGGATTTACTGCCCAGTAATTGTTATCAGCTGTCTATGGCGTTGTGTATAAAATCTAACCGGTATTGTCAAGTTTTCCTTTGCGTGTTTTTAGATGCGGTAGACATCCAAAATTCTGCACGACTAAACGTTTAAAAAGTTGCGAGAGGCGGGTGCCCGTAGCCAGTGGTCGGCGGTAGACACTTTTCATAGTAGATTGCCGCAACCCACCCCAAACTTCCTTTTTATATCCTCTTTAAACGTATACACCTTTCGGCTTATCAAGAGATTAAACAAATAGATATCCCCAGGAACAATTAACAACGCTGTATAGTTATTTTTATTTAAGATGGTGTTGATTAAACCCAAAAAAATAAAAATTACGGAGAGTTAGCAAAAAGGTGGTTGGTCTCCAAGCTAAAACCTTAAGGAGGTAAGTCCTTGCTTTTGCTACACGGAGTTGACCTATTGATCGCGAAAGAACCTGCCTTGCGCGAAATAGATATGAAAGGCAAGTTGACCACAAATAAAGAAGGACTCGAAACAGAGTTTAAAAACGGCACGGTTATTCACTATTTATGATAGAAAATAACCAGCTCTGGCGTAATGACCATCGTAAGATGAAAAGATAATATAGACAAAGGGGTATTTCATATGTCCACCGAGATGCAAGCAACTTTCTTTTCCTGTCCGATGCATCCTGAGATTAAGTTGGCTGAATCAGGCGCCTGTCCAAAATGCGGCATGGCTTTGGAAGCCATTACCGAATCACCTAGCATCACCCAAACCGAGTACGTTTGTCCAATGCATCCCGAAATTGTTCGCGGTGAACCGGGCGATTGCTCGATTTGTGGGATGGCATTGGAACCACGAGACGTTGCGGTAGAAGAGGAAAATCCAGAGTTCAAAGATATGACCCGACGTTTTGGGGTTAGTGTAGTGCTAGCGTTGCCGGTATTTATGATGGCCATGGTACATGATATTGCACCAAATATAATGCCCGATTTTGTTTCGATTCAACTGCTCCAATGGATTGAGTTTGGTTTGGCAACACCAGTCGTCTTCTGGTGCGGCTGGCCATTTTTTCAGCGTGGTTGGGCCTCGATTGTCAACCGCAGTCTCAACATGTTTACGTTGGTCGCGTTAGGTGTTGGAGTTGCTTGGGTCTATAGTGTGGTGGCAATGTTTTTCCCAGGATTCTTTCCGCCAGCGATGCGTGGTGAAACTGGCACCGTAGCAGTTTACTTCGAAGCAGCTGCTGTAATAACCGCTTTGGTACTACTTGGTCAGGTACTCGAATTACGGGCTCGCAGTAGTACTAGCGCCGCGATTAAGGTGCTGTTGGGGCTTGTGCCGAAAACCGCGCGTATCGTTCACGACGATGGGCGCGAAATTGATATTCCTGTACAAGAAGTTCGAGTTGGCGATATTTTGCGTGTGCGGCCCGGAGAGAAAATTCCTATCGATGGCGCTATTCTCGAAGGCTACAGTTCCGTTGATGAATCTATGGTTACTGGTGAGCCGATACCGGTTGAAAAAAACGTTGGCGATCTTGTGGTAGGTGCGACGGTCAATGGAACTGGAAGTATATTGATGCGTGCCGAGCATGTAGGTGGAGAGACGCTTTTAGCGCAGATTGTCCATATGGTTAGCGAGGCTCAACGAAGCCGCGCACCTGTTCAAAAGCTAGTTGACCAAGTTGCTGGCTATTTTGTTCCGGCAGTTGTGCTGACGGCTATTGTGACTTTGCTTGTCTGGTGGTCGTGGGGGCCGGAGCCTCGACTAGCGCACGCAGTTGTCAATGCTGTTGCAGTATTGATTATTGCCTGTCCCTGTGCCCTGGGTCTTGCAACACCCATGTCGATTATGGTTGGCACTGGACGTGGGGCTATCGCAGGTGTATTAGTCAAGAATGCTGAAGTTCTTGAAGTCATGGAGAAAGTCGATACTCTAGTCATTGATAAAACGGGTACGTTGACCGAGGGCAAACCGCGGTTGACGGTGGTCGTAGCTACCAGTGGTTTTGTTGAGCAGGATGTATTGCGGTGGGTTGGTAGCTTGGAGCGCGCTAGTGAGCACCCGCTAGCTGAGGCCATTGTGCAAGGGGTCGAACAAAAGGGTTTGACCTTGACGCATGTTGAAAACTTTAAATCATTGACTGGGAGGGGTGTTACTGGCGAAGTGGAAGGGAATAAGGTATCTCTGGGTAACCGAAAACTAATGGAAGACTTAAACATCGAAATTAAAACGCTTGTAAAACGTGCGGAGGATTTACGCGCCGATGGGGAGTCTATCATGTTTGCCGGAATCAATGGTAAAGTCGCAGGACTCATTGGTGTAGCTGACCCGATTAAGGGTACTACCTTTGAGGCGTTAAAAGCACTACATAGTGAGGGTGTAAATGTAGTGATGCTCACTGGCGATAGTCAAACAACGGCCGAGGCAGTTGCCCAAAAACTCGGCATCGATCAGGTCAAGGCCGAAGTGTTGCCCAAACAAAAAACCGATGTTGTAAAACAATTGCAATTGGAGGGTCGAGTCGTTGCCATGGCAGGTGATGGTATCAACGATGCGCCAGCATTAGCTCAGGCGCAGGTCGGAATTGCTATGGGTACAGGTACTGACGTCGCGATGGAAAGCGCAGGGGTTACGTTGGTAAAGGGCGATCTATTAGGAATTGTTAAGGCGCGTCGATTAAGCCGGGCTACTATGCACAACATTCGCCAGAATTTATTCTTTGCTTTTATTTATAACGCTCTTGGTGTGCCGATTGCCGCGGGTGTGTTGTATCCCATTTTCGGATTATTGCTTTCGCCGATGATTGCTGCGGTGGCTATGAGCTTTAGCTCGGTTTCGGTCATAACCAATGCGCTACGACTACGAAAAATATCTCTTTAAACTCACATAATTGTTAGTGCCAAAGTATCAATTGGTCTCGCATATAGGGCCGGTGACCAATTCGCAGCTGAATTTATGGCACCGTCTCATTTCGATTCAACAAACATGTTTTCTATCGATTAAACATAGGAGACAAAATCTCAGAGCAGTTTGATTCTTATTTTAAAAGAAAGTCACAACGACGAAAAAAACCGATTTTGACAGGGAATTAATTTCCAAGGGTGTTACTCGTACAAAATGCAGGGTGATTTCTTTTATAGTCATTGAGACGGTGGTGCCGAGGCTCGGATCAGTTTTGCCAATAATGCATAGTCGTTTCCCCTTAGCTGATCCAGTGTTTCCCGTGATTCGTCGTCGGGGATTCCTAAGGCTTCCAAGGTCAGTTCCCCTAATCGCAGACTTGCCTCAAGGATATCCGGAACTACAGCATTGGCACCAGCGGACTCTAGATCACGGCCGTGCATCAGATCCTTGGAGCGGGCAATGATCGGTACTTCTGGAAATGCATTACGCAGCGCCCGTACAGCAGCATTGGAATGCGATTCATTATCCAGGGCGATCACTGCCGCCTTGATTCCGTGGGCAGTAACTCTTTCCAATACGCCAGACTTAGCGGCATTTCCAAAAAATACCGGTATACCCTCATTTCGGCACTCTTCCACTCTAGCGTGATCGAGGTCCAATGCGATAAATGGAGCTCCTATTTCTGAGAGGGTTTTTGCGACAGTTTGTCCTACACGGCCAAAACCGGCGATCAAAACAGCATTTGCTTCAACCTCGGGTCCCTCCTGAATTTCGGCAAGTGGCACGCTGGACAATGACGAAATACGCGTCCCTATCCACGCTAGCAGGGGAGTCACTGCCATCGACAGTCCGACTATCACCATGACCAATTGGGCTAAAATTTGATCCATTAGCCCCAACGTCACTGCGCTCCCTAAAATTACAAAACCAAATTCTCCTCCTTGGGAAAGCAACAATGCAACTCGAGTTGATTCCGTCCAAGATGAAAGAAACAGACGTGTTAACAGTGTCAAGATAAAGGTCTTTAGGACAATAAGCATAGTGACAAGAATAATTACCTCATGCCACCGAGTTACCACAATGGATAAATCCAAAGACATTCCAACGGATGAAAAAAATAGGCCCAATAACAAGCCTTTGAATGGCCGGATATCAACCTCAATTTGATGGCGAAATTCTGATTCGGCCAACAATACACCACAAAGAAAGGCACCCATAGCCATGGACAAACCACCTTCCTGCATTATCCACCCGGAGCCCAGAACGATAAGAAGAATAGTGGCAACGAATAAATCCGGGTTATTAGTATGTGCTATCAGCTTGAAAACCGGCCTTAGCACAAAACGCCCGACGACAATGATGGCAACCACGGCGGCTACACCACTGATGGCGGCAGTCACAAAGGCTCCAGTCATATCATCCGCCGTTTGGTTTAGCAGCCTTTGAAACATCAACATGGGTACGACGGCAATATCTTGAAGCAGCAAGATAGCGAAGGCTACACGTCCGTGCTGGCTCATCAATTCATTGCGTTCGAGTAGGAGTTCTGTCACAAAGGCTGTGGACGACAAAGCTAGGGCTCCACCGATTATTAAGGTCATGGCAATCGGAACACCCGCACTCCACAACAATAAGTCAATCACAAAGGCAGAGAAGCAAACCTGAAGCACACCGAGTCCAAATACATATTTACCGAGCATCTTCAGCCGAGAAAGCGAGAGTTCTAAACCGATGTTAAAAAGTAGAAATACAACGCCTAATTCGGCCAATTGATGAATGCTTACGGAGTCTTGAATTAGACCAAACCCATAGGGCCCGATAATCAGGCCTACAACAAGGAAGCCGATTATTGATGTCGATTTGAGACGTTGAACGATGGGCAGTAACACCACTGCTGCCGTTAGAAAAATCAGAATATCGCGCAACCAGGTCGAATGTTCCATCATTAAATGTGCAATGGTTTAATATCCCAGACTGAATTTTTAAAAAAATGTCGGAATCTGTAGGCCTTGTTTCGAAAGCCATTTTATCAGACGGTAGAACATTACGAATCGAAAATCTGTCAGAATTGACAGGTATACAAAAAGATGGTGATGTGTGAGTGGGTGTGTTTGACCTAAGTCAAATGGTAGGGGCTTGCGTCATTTAGTTGGAAAGTTATTTAAAAAAGAGTGGCGTGGGATGTCTTAATTTGAGAGGGGTGATGCCTGAAAACCAATGTTATCCAGAGTTAACACCAATACGTGAATCTATAACGTTTATAGAAGTGCTGCGAAGGTCAGTGTTCGACTCTGAAATATGCAAATCGATTGCTTTATCGCTAGCAATCGATAAAAATTGCGCCGTACACTCAAACAAACGGACTTAATTAAAAATGATTCAAAAATTAAAAATCCTATCCAATTATTTTTTGATCGGTATTTTAGCGATTTTACCCATCGTCATTGTCGTTCAGATTGTAATATTTGTTGAAGAAATATTTCGCAATATTTTCCATAACGTATACGGTTATACTGCACATAATCTTTGGGTCACTTTTCTCGCATTTTTAACTGCATTAATTGCCGTATCCTTTATAGGTTACCGGGTCAAATTCGGGAAATCGTACATCATCCATTTTCTCGAATTATTGATTACTCGCATTCCCGTCCTGAGTACGATTTACCGTGTTATAAAAAAGATACTGCAACAGATTAGTGAGGAAAATGATAATAAGGACAAGGAGATTGTTTACGTCGAATATCCTAAAGACGGATTATGGGTGCCCGGCTATATAACTAATAGGAAAGGTGAAATGTGCGTCATTTACGTGCCTACTTCGCCAAACCCAACGTCTGGCTTCACCATTATTGTTCATGAATCTAAACTCATACGTTCTAAAATGGACCTAGAAGAAGTCACGAGTTTTATTGTGAGCGTTGGCGTGGATTATCACAAAGAAAACGAGATGCAAATTTTAGAATCCCGTAAAAAATCGAACGACACATAAAGACGAGTGGGTTGCCCAAAAAATGTTTTGAGGAAAAACGGTACCTGTTCGTGAGGAGTGTTGGGTATCGCCGATTACCCAAGCGGAGGCGTTGTCCAATCCATCGTCTGCGATCAGTGCTAATTGTTGGCTACCAACATTTGTAGTGTTTCTTGTTGGAATAGATCGTCGCCTAGCCATAAACCTGCTAGCCCCGGTTCGGAATGGATAACCATCGCTATGAGTTTGTTGTTGCGTGGATGGCCAGGACACTCGACAGCAACCTCTACAATAATTCCGCGCGGTAACCATATTAATTGGGTGTCTATGGCCAAACCATCTCGGCTGAAGTTCTGGACCGTGCATAGTGGTACTTCGGTGCCCTTATAGTGGATTGTTGCGGACAAATTACAGAGTTTTCTGACACTTAATCGATGCTCCATCGGGTGGTGGGTGGTAAAGTGTTCGTTGTCATGATATTGGATATTCATTGTACATTCTGCTTTTAGGATTCTTGCTTTGTGGCTTTCACTAGGGGCAATCTCATGAAAAAAATCTGGTATTTTTAATTAAGGGGAACCCAAGAAACTTAGATTTAACTATTAACATTAAGAACATCACAAATTCGCCTTAACAGAACACGGTCGACAAAGGGCTTTTCAATAAAGTCGATTGCACCGATACGCATAGCTTCGACAGCTGTTTGTACCTCACCACTACTGTCCAATATAATTGTGGGAATTGAACATTCGCATCGCTTTAGGTGTTCAAGCAATTCTATTCCGTTTTGCCCCGGTAGGTTAACGTCAACGATTAGACAGGACCTCGATGGCTCAATTGTGCTTTCGAGGAACGTTTCTGCGCAGGAAAATGTATTTACATTGACATCAAGAGTCACGAACAAGCGATGCAACGCATCACGCGTCGCGTCATTATCTTCCACAACGTAGAGGGTAGGTTTTTTCAAAAAATTCATCAGATCTAGTGGGTTGGCAAAATCCTTAAATTTTCGTTACGTTAGTCAAAGCTGTTGTCCGCGAATAGTCTGATTTACTGTATATAAGCATGATTAGCCGGGTTATTTAGTCGTTTTCATTAAAATACAATTATTTGCCACAAACGATCGAACAATCTAGTTCAAGCAGGCTTTTTGTCACTACGATCGCGATTCTTGAATAGCCTCATCGCTTCGATTTCGCGCAAGCTTTCTACTGTGGCACCTCAACGCACTCCTACACTTCTTTGGTAAGAAAAAAGTGAGAAATTCGAGACAATTAAACGATTTTGTTGGTCAGGCACACCGGTTTGTATCGGTGAAAATTTCCCAAATCGAATTATTAGCGATTTTTACTAAAAAGGCAGTACGGTGATTTGATTAAGATCAAATATACCGCATTATTTTATTGTAGGGATTGTAACTGTTGTATTACAGACGTTTGTATACACTGGCCTAGTTAAATTCTAAGCTGGGTGGGGTGGTCAGGTTTTGATTCAGCTCGGACGTACTTCGACGACCATTCGAACCAGATGAGCTACGGACTTCGCTTGCATCTTTTCCATGGCGCGGGCGCGGTGGACTTCAACAGTGCGTTGACTGACGCAAAGTTGGTCGGCAATGACTTTGTTCGAATGACCGTCAATGATCAAATCAACAATCTCAAGTTCTCGTTTTGTCAACGTATTCAGATTATTTTGAATGATCTCGAGTTGTTGTAGTTGACCAAAGTTTTTTTCATTGAATTCTAAAGCTTTATTTATATTGTCAATAAGCTCCTGATCTCGAAATGGTTTTTGGATAAAATTGATTGCCCCCTCTCGCATTGCTTGGACTGCCATCGGTACATCGCCATGACCGGTGATAAAAATAATGGGAAGCAAGGAATGTCGATTCGCCAGTTCCTTTTGAAGATCCAACCCAGTCATACCCGGCATTCGAATATCGAGGATGAGACAACCCTGTTTGTCCTTGTCGAATGCTTTTAAAAAATCAGACGCGCAGCTATAGGTTTCGGTGGCCAGGCCAATCGATTTCATCAACAGCCTTAAACTGTCCCGCACTGCTTCGTCATCGTCCACCACAAATACTGTTTGTGTTGTCATGCTGAGGTCAAACTTCTGAGTCGATTGGTAGGATTAGATTAAACGTGGTTCCACCGGTGGGATTGTTTTCAAAGGAGAGTTCACCGTGATGCGATTCAACCACCGTTCGGCAAATCGCTAATCCGATGCCCATGCCAGATTTTTTTGTCGAAAAAAAAGGTGAAAAGATTTTTTTCTTATTCTCGTCATTGATGCCATGCCCACGATCGGTCACGGAGATTTGAATTTGGCTTGGCGGAAGAAATTCTGTTTGGATAACGACGGTTTTATCCTTCTCATTATCTTGCATTGAATCCGCAGCATTTCGTATCAGATTTAAAATTACCTGCTGGACCTGAAAGGAATCCGCAATGATTGCTGGTAAGTTGGATTTCAAATTGATTTTGATCGACGAACCTTGAATGGGTAAGTCCATTTTTGCGAACTTTACTATATCTCTAACCAACGCGTTAATATCTAACTCTTCGCGCTTTGTGGAACGTTGTTTTACGAAACCACGCATACGGCGTATAACCTCTCCGGCACGATGAGCCTGGGCACTCGTCCGTTCCATGGCGTCTAATAATTCGTTTGAATCGGCTTTCCCACTTTTTAAAAGTCGTTGACAGGCTTCGGTGTAGCTTGCAATTGCTGTTAAGGGTTGGTTGATTTCGTGGGCGATTCCGGCAGCCATTTCACCCATGCTGCTAATTCGGCCGACATGGGCAAGCCGGTCACGTAATTCCCGAGCTTCGTTTTCGGCGTTTATACGTTTAGTTAGGTTTTGGAATTGGACGACAAAGGACGCTGGTGTGTCGTATTCAGCGTGAATTAACCCAACATGCAGATTACCGTACATTACCTCCTTACTTTTGGATACCCAGCGTAGCGAAACAGTAGGGTTTTTCAATTCACCACTTTTTGTTTGATTTGCCAAATCCAAGCAAATATTGCGGTCTTCTGGATGGATGGTATCGGTAATTCGTAAATTCATCAGTTCGGAATCGCTATAGCCAGTCATTTCTTTATATGCTGAGTTGGCAGTTAAATAACGCCAATCCGTGTGGCTAGTGACGATTCCAGAGGGAGCATTGTCAAATGTTAAACGCAGATGTTCCTCACGCAACTTTAAAGTATCTTCAGCTCTTTTGCGGTCACTGATGTCTCGAACAACCCCAACGAACTTACGTTCCTCGAATCCGACGATTTCGCTAACCGAAAGGTCTAGCGGAAATGTTGTACCGTCAGACCTTAAGCCTTGTACTTCTCGGCCGATACCGATTATTTTTTTTTCACCGGTGTTTATATAATTGTTTAAATAACCATCGTGCTCGGATGCATAGTTTTCCGGCATCAATATTTTAACGTTTTGGCCAATTAATTGCTCTTTTTGATAGCCAAAAATATGCTCAACCGCTGGATTTAAGGATCGCATAATGCCTGATGTGTCGATAGTGATGATTCCGTCCACTGCTGTTTCAATAATCGCCTTAATTTCCGCTTCCGATCGAAGCAATTCATTGTGTTCGTTTTCAATGGTGTCGTACATAGAGTTGAGCGTTTTGCTGATTTTTGCTAACTCGTCATTTCCGGTAAGCTGGTTTCGTGAATCCAAATCTCCTTGTCCAAAGCGGGAGGCGACGCTGTTAATTTGGCCGATGCGTCGGGTGATCGTAAAATGTAAAATAAGCCAAAGTAAAATAGATAGCAGACCTAACCAAACAGCTTCTCTTACAGCTTGATTTCTAAAGGCTACAAGATCCGTTTGTTTTCTTCGGGTAAGGTCCCTGCTGTAATAAAGGAATCCACATTCGGTAGGCTGTAGCGCTCCGAGTTTGCTTGGGACGCAGATAGCCACGTACCCATAAATAGTTTTTTGGTCTTGTGACAGTTGTACTCCGAGTGTTCTTGTCAGCATAATCCGTTCGACTTGGTGGGGATCTATGGGCTCATTTATTTCATTCCAATTTCGACCAATATTTTCTAGTTGAGTCGAAGACAGAATTCGACCTTGAGGGTCTGTGAAAAAAAGTATTGCGTGCTTTGTTTGAGGATCATAGGAAGACACAATGCTTTTAGCCTCATTGGGATTATCGGTTCGCAATAGTAGCTGAATAACACCTTGTAGGTGCACCAAGTCTGCAACCATTTCTTTTCTTGTCAATCGTTCTATGTTCTTCGATACAGCGAAACGCGAGGTAAAATATGAGGTTGCTACGCTAATGATGGCAAAGCCGAAGATTAACAACGGCAGAGAATATTTTAGGGGGACCCCGTATGTTAGATTTTTTTTCAATGACCTTACGAAGATCAGTAAGAGTAGTTAATTGATATTAACAGGTGTGTCCAACTGTTTAACGTGACCCATAATCGAACGGGGAAGTTTGACTGCCTAGGTAAAAGGAGGGACCACATAATAAACTATTGGGCGCTGTTTGGTTTTGGCATATCTTGCTGTTAAAACATTTTAGAATCCACTCGAATCTACATTCAACCCCTTATTCTTAGACTGTAACGGACAACTAGGATTTTCTTTAACTATTTGGGCAATTTAAATCTTTCTTTTACAATAGGTTTAGAAGCAAATTGTTTAATGCTCCCGACC